>NZ_CATKPV010000047.1:0-105242 GCF_949768135.1 Bacillus sp. IT-79MI2
GGGCGGGCCCCCGTTAAGACTTAAAAAACTAACTTCCTGTAAGTGTTTTAAAAGGTAAAAAACAGCTATTTTCAGCACAAAAATAGTGCTATTTCCAAGAGGGATTTTTTCCTTCTCTTTAGGATAGCACTACACTACATTAAATAACTTTATTGTCATTTTATACGTCTTTCGTTTTTCTTTTAGAACAATGCTTTAATAAAAATGTTTTATAAATTTACGCATATTTAGGGGTTAGCCCCTTGCTTCGCTCCCCCAATCTTTGCCTCACACCCAAAAATAAGGGAGCAGATCCTACTTTCGTCGATTCATGGTAACCCAAGTGGCTGTAAACAATATCATTAATAGTATTACAATGATATACAATCCGGTTTGAGGTATCATGATACCAATCATTACGCCCATTAATCCTCCCATTGCTCCTGCTACAATCCCGTTTAATATGAGGATCATATCTTGAAATGGAAAACTGATAATACCACTAACAAAAACACCAATCAGGAGTCCTAAAACATAGGCCGTACTTAGATGGTGACTCATAATGGCTCCAATAACTACACAAACTGTCATTGTAGAAACCATTCCTAAGGACATCGGAAGTGAATGGACGATTATATTAGATTGTTCATTGAATTTGTATAAACGATTTCGTTGCTTCCAGAGTGTAAAAATAATATGACAAATGAGCAGTGCACAAATAAATAAGATAACAACGGCAAAGAGCCACGATATACCCACAGTATTCATATGGTTCATTTCATGTCCCAATTATATTTCCCTCCCACTTGGTATTTCAGGCAATATTCGGGTTTTTTTGAGGTCCTTTCTGCCCTATTAAATATATATGTAAAACATTTTCGGGAACTGCTTTACAATTGCAATCGTTATTGTGTCCGCCATTTGTAAGGCTTCTGCTTCAATTTTGTCAAATACAGTAATACTGGATTTAAAATCACCTTGGAGCATAAGTACTGCCTCCGTTTTAGTAAGTGTCAGATGCTCGAAAAACATTTTTTGGAATCCCTCTCTTGAAATAAAAGGATTTATTCTATTTAGAAATTGGGAAATTTCAGCTCCATTTACGTACCACTTTCTCTCGGCAGCCGTTGCAGTCTCTTGATTGCCGGCTTTTGCAGCTTTGACAAGTTCCGCAGCAATTACCAGGTGTTCCCTTATTAAGTTGTTGTACATTGTTGCTATTTCATTTCCATAATAAGGTTTTAGCAAATCCCCCATATCTACAGCATTGCGAAGTAGACGAGCGGTAACAACGTCTATATCTGGTAAACCAAAAGCTATGCTAATGATTGTCATCCTAGTCCAATATACATGTTGTTCCCAAACTGAACGCATAGAATTACTTAAATTAACTTTCTGTTGCGTATAAACAAGGTTGCCTCCCCCATGACATTGATGGTTATGGTCACACCTACAATTTTCTCCACACTGACAATAGGGATTCAAACAAGCTGAATTGGAACAATTACGTTGATAATAAGGATAACCACCGGAATATCCTTGTTCATTTTGCCACATCTTTATCCCCCCGAAAAACTTTAATTTCCATAAAAATATAGGTATTTATAGTCATCATCAAATGTAATTTTTAGCTGATTTAGAATTGCAAGAAGAAGATAAAACGGTGTTGAAAGAAATCAGGGGAATGTAGATTTAGGATGTTCAGATATTGGTATGAGTCTTAGGAGACATTATATTGATATCTTAAAGTCCATGCAAGAGTAGATAAAATTCAGAGAAAATATAGCTTATCCAGACCTAAATTGAAAAAAGATAGATAAAAGACATAACATATTGGTCGTATAAAATATGTTATGTCCTTTCTTTTTCAGCTTATCCCCCTGTTAACTTAATAAAAAAACATTAAATCTTTTCTAAAATTGATTTAACGAAAGCAGTTTTCTCTTCTACGTATTTATTTTTATTATTTTTATTTAACTTTGCTAAATTAAGTTTGAGCTGTTCATAATCAATTCTTGCTTCATCGTCAGGGTTACTAGTTTCAGAGATAATGAATTTATGATTCGCGACAGCGTGAGAAATCCTCGGCGTTTCAAGAATACCAGTTAAATAATAATGAATGTTTAAAATAATTTTGGATCTCGCTATAAGTTCATTTCTGAGAATTCCCCATACATTGCTTTTAAAAATAATATTTAAATCTGGTGCAAGCTTTTTTAACTGATCAAAAACTGCTTTACGGCGCTCATTCATAGCACCGATAAATAATACATCAACGTCTTCAGAGATAGGCTTTATAAAAGTATCTGTTTTAAGTTTGCACCACCGATAAAGTTGGCTTCAATTTTTTGTCCCAATGGAAAGATTGTGAGACACCGCTCTGGTATCCACTGGAGCGGTGCTACTAATTAAATCTGGACGTATTCAGAAATTAAAATACTTCGATATACCCTTCTGTTCCATGCACGCGAATTCGTTGCCCATCTTTTATCAGTTTGGTAGCATTTTCCACTCCGACAACTGCTGGTAAGCCATATTCACGTGCGATAACTGCTCCATGGGTCATCAGTCCACCAACTTCGGTGACTAGGCCTTTTATGGATACAAACAATGGTGTCCAGCTAGGGTCAGTAAAGGAGGTGACTAATATATCTCCATCTTCTAGAACAGCATCTTCCATGTTTAAGATGACACGTGCTCGTCCCTCTATAACTCCGGAAGAAACAGGTAGACCTACAATCGCTTCGGCTGGGAGATTTTCTCGTTTGTACTCACCTACAATGATTTCACCATCAGACGTGATAACACGTGGTGGAGTTAGTTTTTCATATAATTTGTACTCGTCTTTTCGTTTGCTGATGATCTGGTAATCTAGTTTATTTGTGCGTACGACTTCGTGAAGTTCTTCAAAAGTGAGATAGTATATATCTTCTTTTTCATGAATAACGTTGGCTTGTACGAGTTGTTCGGCTTCTTTCAGTAAAGCCTGCTTATAAACGAAGTAGCGATTAACCATGCCGTATTTTGGATATTCCCGATAACCGATAAAATTCCGGATTAGGTCGATCATTCGTTTTGTTTCTTTGGCTTTTTGTTCACCATCCGGTAATTGCTTCAATCGATCTAATAACTCTTGTTCTTTTTTCAAAGCTTTCTGTCGCCCTTGCTCAAATTTCCGATTGCTAGCATTCGGCTCAAAGTTTTTGATATTACCAAGAATCATGGGGACAAGTGTAGTTGGTTTTTCGCTCCAACGAGTTTTAGTAATATCGATTTCTCCGGTACATCGCATTCCGTATTTGCTGAGATAATCATAGATAGCGTCTTGGGTTTCCTGTCCACCATCAAACTTAACCAGTTCATCCAAAAAGTCATCATCTTTTACTTGTTGTAAATAATCAATTACTTCTAGATAAGGACGAATCACATCTGCGACATCCAATAGCGCCAGACCCATTTCCGAAGTAATATTGTTTGGTACAGATTGAGAAAGCGTATCTGCTACGTTTTTTTCACCTAACCACTTGTTCATTTTTTCATTGATCCATGTTGAAGCATCCATAGCAGCCATAATCACACCCAAACTTTGTGGGTCAAATAAAATCTTCTTTAATTGCTGGATATCTTCTAGAATAAAATCAAATAAATCTGATCCTGATTTCGTTTGGATGTTTTGTTTTAACTCTTCTATCGATGTTTGACTACTCTTAATCAAATTAGAAACGATTGTCGGATCGTTTTCGATTTGTGCTTGAAAACCCGAAGATGATATACCTTTATTGCTTTTACTGGGACTCGGTACTTTTTTACCATCTGGTGACGATTTTATAAAATCTTCTCGCTCTATTATAGTCATGAGTGCGTCTTTTATGAGCGGATCGGATTGTCCCAATGTATCTATTATCGTTTTTCTGCTGACAGGTGAAGCCAGATTATGCGTGATATCAACAAATAACCTTCCACCAGCTTTAAACCTGGGTCCAAAAGATGTTAACTGGAATAAAGACATTCCCAATGGTTTCAAGGGGTCGGTCATCATTTGTTGATGACCAACAGATACATAGACGTGATTTTCTTGATCATTCACTTCAGGGATGGGGTATAAAGTAGTGATTGGACGACTCTGGACAATATAAAATGTATCATCAACCAAACACCATTCGATATCTTGTGGGCAACCAAAATAAGCTTCGATCTGTCTTCCTATGCGTGCTAGTTGTAATATCTGTTGTTCAGTAAGTGTTTGAGTCTTTTGCTGATCAGGATCAATTTGCCGCGCTTCTGTTCCGCCTTCTTTTCGTGCATAGATAGCCAATTTTTTGGTTGCTATCATCTTATCGACGATTTTATCTTCCTGTACTTTATAACAATCGGCAGATACCAAGCCAGAGACCAGTGCTTCTCCAAGTCCAAAACTGGCATCGATTGATAGCAGCTTTCGGTTAGAAGTAATCGGATCAGCGGTAAATAAAATCCCTGAAGCCTGTGGAAAAACCATCCTTTGGACGATAACGGATAAATAAACTTGACTGTGGTCAAATCTGTTTTGCATTCGGTATATTACCGCTCGATCCGTAAATAGGGAAGCCCAACATTTGCTGATATGCTGCAAGATTGCTTCTTTTCCGATGATATTTAAATAAGTGTCTTGTTGACCAGCAAAAGAGGCATGTGGCAAATCTTCAGCGGTCGCACTAGAACGCACTGCATAAGCATGTTCATCGCCAAACTGGGAGAGATAGTCAGCAACTGCTTTCACAACATCGGAAGGAATTTCTACTTCCATAATAATTTGTCGAATCTTCCTACTGATTTCACTAATTTGATTACGATCCTCTACTTTTAGCATTGTTATTTGATCCAACAATGCTTGAAACGTTTCGTTTTGTTCGATGGCTTTTTGATATCCTACTGTTGTAATACAAAATCCTTCTGGTACTTGTATTCCTTGAATTTTTGATAATTTCCCTAAATTTAACCCTTTTCCGCCAACGAGCAAAAGCTGTGTTTCTTCTATCTCCTGAAAACCGAGAACCAAAGGACTCATTCTACATCTCTCCTAACCATTAATGTTCTATTGATTTTAGCAGTAGTAAATGAGAATAAAAAGTCTATATTAACCATTTTTTAAATGCTATAATTAAATTAGGAAGAGTTCAAAAAACAGCTAAACCTTACCATACAGTGGTAAACTGATGCCTCGGTTCATCCAATCGAAAGTAGCTCATATGCCTTTTAGCCCACAATGGATATGGTTAAAATCAACTTTTTTCAATTTAATCTGTTTATTTTCCCTAAAATATCTTATATTAATATGAGATATCACGTTCTTAATAAACTAACCTGCCCGCTGGCATAAGTACAGTTCTTCACAATCTCCATTTTCCTTATAAAGAGTTATTCAACAATCTGGCCCTTTTACGCAAAAGAGCACTACCCTTTTTCAAGGATAGCGCCCGATAGTTGAAGAATGAAATTAAAACTTTTCCCTAGGTGATCCGTTCTCAAATTCAAATTTAGCTATCTGTGCAAAATTTAAACCCTTAGCGAACCACGAAAACCCCTGGCGGCATAATAGGATTCTGCTCCATTGTGATACACAAAGACGTGCCCGAAGCGACAATCGCAAAAAAGGGCACCGCCGAGTTCTCTAATATCAGAGGGTGTTTGCACCCAACTCGACGTTTTCATATCGAAATTTTCAAGTTTTTGCAACGCCCGATATTGTTCTTCCGTTAATAGTTCAACGCCCATGGCAGTTGCCATATCAATAGCGTTATTTTCTGGTTTATGTTTTTTTCTTGACTCTAGCCCTTCACGATCATAACAAACACTTCTGCGACCTTTAGGACTTTCCGCTGAACAATCATAAAAAATGTATTCGCCCTTCTCTTTATCATGACCAACAACATCCGGTTCACCGCCAGTTCTTTCCATTTCATTGAGCGACCACAGTTTTTCAGTATTAGCATCCAGCTTTGCTTGGACTTTAGCCCATTCAAGACCTTTATGGCGGTTCATGTTTTTCTCAAAACGGGCTTTCAATGCTCTGAGTAATTCTTCACGTTGTTCTAGTAACAACTCCTTTTCATTGTTGATTTTACTTCTCTTCGTCATGTTAGTTCCCCCCTTATTGTTTTTACTCATAATGGTTTAAGTATATATAAATATTTGTTTTATAATAAATCGTTTAAATAATTGTGTGGATTCAGTTTACAATAAATTATATGATTTAGTAAATCCATTTCTCCACAATCTGGCCCTTTAATGGCATAACATGACTGACGTCTTTAAACATCTTTATTGTAAATGTAACGATTTTATTTGTAAGTAAACAATTTTATTGTTACTCAACAAAAAGGAGATCTTCACTCGTTTTCTCTCTTTGATTCCACTTGGCATGAGGCTAAAAAAGGAACTGACCGCTTCTATACAAGGCCGGATCCTCTCTTCCACCCAAAAAGAAAGGTTTTTATATCATTTTTTCAATTTATGTAGAAAAAAGCTGCTAGGATTGCCCCTAACAGCCTACTAATTATCTATAAACACACTACAGCTCTTGCGTAAATGCTGCACTTTGTACTGGTTCCTTCTGCACACGTTTTTGCTGTTGCAACAAGAAAATAAACACACCACATAATACGAGAACGCTACCAATAACTTGCATACTATTCAGCTTCTCACCTAGTAAGAAGAATGCTAGAATTGATGCCCCAACAGGTTCTCCTAAAATACTCATTGAAATTGTTGTCGCATTCACATAATTTAATAACCAGTTATTAATCATATGTGAAGCAGTTGGTACAATCGCAAGCAAAATGAAAATCCACCAGTCCCATGTAGAATATCCTGTAAAAGGCACATTCATTACTACGTTATAAATAGCGATGAATATCCCGGCAAATGCAAACACGGTAAAACTATAAATCCAGTGCGAAACTTTTTTTACTGTTGTTTGCCCAATAAATAAATAACCAACAACTGCAATTACACTTAAAAAGGATAAAATATCCCCGAATATCGCTTCTCTGCTTAACCCTAAATCGCCCCATCCAATGCACATTACACCAAGGATAGCAATCCCCATTGTAGCAATCGCTGAATAAGTCGTTCTTTCTTTAAACAGAAAAAAACCTCCAACTAGCGATACGATTGGCTGGAGCGCTAAAATAATGGTTGAGCTGGCAACAGTTGTAAATTTTAAAGATGCAAACCATAAAAGAAAATGCAGTGCTAAAAAGAAGCCTGATCCTATTAAGAAATACCAGTCTCGCTTTTGAATTCCGCGAAATTCTTCACGCTTTTTCCAAACAATCGGAAGCATAAAGATTACAATAATCCATAACCGATACATGCTTAAAATTGAAAATGGTGCTGAGGACATCTTAACGAAAACAGCTGCAAATGAAATAGCTATAATGGAAACTGCTAACGGTAGTGCAATTGATTTTTCTTGTTTCAAAGTTATTTTACCCCTCTCTCTGTAAAAATCCCCACTTCATTATATATAAACCCAATTTAATCTTTCAACATATAAATCATTGCTACGAAAAACAGAAGGTGACCCGCACTCACTTCCTCTCTTTATTTTCACTTCGCATGGGGCAGGAAAAGGATTTGACCGCTTCTATCCATGGCGGATTCTCTCTTCCACCTAAAGATTAGATTTTATATCGATTTTTCTTTTATCATATAAATACTAATTTTTTAGATTCTTCTTACCATTATGGTAAAATAGAAAATGAGAAGCACAGTAGTAGATGCATCCTTACATCTTCACTACCTGCGCTATCCTCACAGGGCAACTACAGCATATTTTTTATTTAGGGGGATCATACATGACTCAAGCAATCGGGAGAATAGAAGAACTTTCATTTTACAGTACATCACTTCAAGAAGACATTACGCTTCTTGTCTATTTACCAGTTAATTATACGCCGCTGCACAAGCACACCGTTGTCATTGCACAAGATGGCAGAGATTATTTTCAGCTTGGTAAAGCGCACCGCGTAATTGAACGCCTTCGTGAAAATGAAGAAATTGACCGAACAATTATTGTCGGTATTCCATATAAAAATGTACACGATCGTAAAGAAAAATACTTTCCAAACGATATAAAGAATGCAGCATATATTCGCTTTCTTGCTCACGAACTCGTTCCATATATTGATGAAAATTATCCAACCTATCAAATGGGAAAAGGTCGTGTATTAATCGGTGATTCCCTTGGCGGTACAGTGTCCTTTATGACAGCACTTATGTATCCGCATACATTCGGTAAAGTCGTTATGCAGTCCCCGTTTGTCGATGAAACAGTACTTAACCTTGCAAAAGATTTTACAGATCCACAAGCGTTAGAAATTTATCATGTAATTGGTACAGAAGAAACAAATGTGAAGCGCACTGATGGACAAACTTCTGATTTCGTAGGTCCAAATCGTGAATTACATGCATTGCTTACAGAAAAAAACTTCACAACACATTACGAAGAATTTGAAGGAAATCATACATGGAAATATTGGCAAACAGACTTACCAAAGGCATTTTCTTATATTCTATCAATGAAATAATAGGAAGCAGTATTCAGAATTATTTGATATAATAGAAAAAGAGATTTGTTTTTCTCAAAATCTAACTAGACTTACAAAGGGAGGAATTGAAAGATGAAACTAGGCATTGTAATTTTTCCATCAAAAATGATTCAAGATAAAGCAAACGGATTGCGTAAGCGTTACGATCCGCATTATGCATTGGTTCCACCACATATCACATTAAAAGCACCCTTTGAGGCACCAGATGAACAATTAGAAGCGATTGTCGAGGAGCTACATACAATTGCAAACAAAACAAATCCGTTTACCCTTCATGTTGGAAAGGTAAGCTCATTTGCACCTGTTAATAATGTTATTTATTTTAAAGTAGAAAAAACACCTGAACTCACATTCTTAAACGAAGAAATGCATAAAGGATTCTTCACGCAAGAACGCGAGTACGCTTTTATACCACACTTAACAATTGGACAAAATTTATCAGATGCAGAGCATGCTGATGTACTAGGTCGCTTACGTATGAAAGACTTTTATTACGAGCAACCAATCGACCGTTTCCACCTTCTATATCAATTAGAAAATGAAACATGGACAGTATATGAAACATTCCATATTGGAAAGGGGAACAACTAATTTGCAAGCACAAATCGTGCAAACAGATGAACAGCTAAGAGACGCATTCTCTGTACGTAAACAAGTCTTTGTTGAAGAACAACATGTGTCTGCTGAAGAAGAATACGATGAATTTGAAGAAACTTCTAAACACATCGTTATATATGATGAGGATATTCCAGTCGGAGCAGGTCGCTTTCGCATTGTGGATGACATCGGGAAAATGGAACGGATATGCGTTCTCGCTTCCCATCGCAAAAAGGGAGTCGGAAAAATCATTATGGACTCACTCGAGGCGTATGCCAAAGAGGAGTCGCTACCAAAATTGAAACTCCATGCTCAAACGCAGGCGGAATCCTTTTATAAGAAACTCGGATATGAAACTGTTTCTGATGTATTTATAGAGGCTGATATACCACATGTTGTGATGATAAAAGAATTATGATTTTCTAAACAGGAGGTACCCCCTCCTGTTTTTTACATTGCTATTTTCTTTTTCTTCCGCTAAAGTTAAAAGTTGATGCTATAGTTTTGAAGGTGAATATATGACTCAAGAAAAATTTTCACAAAAATCATTAACACACGCTAACGTTCCGCAAGCAACATATCATATTCCAAAAACTTCTGCCAATTTAATTGTAGAGAAAGATAACGATGCGGCTTATTTTCGCGCCCTAGAACAGCAAGGTGTGTATTTAAATGAAAAACAATTAGAAGCTGTGCGAACGACAGAAGGTCCTGTTCTTACACTAGCCGGAGCTGGAAGCGGGAAAACATCTGTTTTAACAACGCGCGTTGGCTATTTAATCAATGTAAAAAATGTCCACCCACGCAACATTTTACTGCTTACGTTTACACAAAAAGCTGCTGAAGAAATACGAAGCCGCGTGGCAAACTTACCTGGTATGAATCATGCTGCAAGCCGCTATGTTGTCGCAGGTACATTCCATTCCGTCTTTTTAAAATTACTTCGTAGCCAAGGATACAACCAGCAGATTTTAGCAAATGAAAAACATAAACAAATTATGATAAAGAAAATTTTGAAAGAATTGCGCTTAAAAGATGATTATGACGCTGAAACGATGCTCGCAATGATTTCACTCGAAAAAAACAAATTAAATCGTCCAAAAGATGTACAAGCAAAAACACCCGTTGAACAAGAATTCCGTGAAGTATATGAACGCTATGAAGATGTAAAACAAAGATACGGATATATAGACTTTGATGATATCTTACTAGAAACATTCTATATGCTTGAAAATAACGCACCTTTATTAACACAATTACAAAATAGATTCCATTACATTGAAGTCGATGAATTTCAAGATACGTCGTATGCGCAATATGAGATTGTAAAACTGTTAGCTTCGCCGCGAAATAATTTATTTATCGCGGGAGATGACGATCAAGCGATATATGGCTGGCGCGGTGCAAGCCATCAAATTATTTTATCCTTTCCAAAAGAATTTGATGATACAACCATTATTGCGTTAAATACAAATTATCGTTCTAATCCATTTATCGTTGGACTTGGAAACGAAGTCATTAAACTGAATCAAGAACGCTTTAAAAAAGAATTATATTCTGTTCATGAAGAAGGTATACAGCCATTTTATGCACGCCCTGCAACTACTCTTGATGAGGCAAATCAAATTCTGCAACTCATTCAAGATAAAGTAGCGAGCGGCGAACGAGAATACAAAGACTTTTGCTTATTGTATCGTACACATTCTGTCAGCCGTTCTTTACTCGATCAACTGACGATTCATAAAGTCCCGTTTATCAAACACGGTGCAATCCAATCGTTCTATGAGCATTCTTTAATTAAGCCAGTACTCGATCATCTACGTCTCGCATATGAACCGTTTCGAATCGAATCGCTCTCAAGTATATTACCAACGATGTATATTGGCCGTGATGAATGCATCTCATTTATTGAACGTGAACAATGGAAATACGGTGAAGGAAGATTCCCTTCCCTTCTTCATTTTCTATTGCTAAACCCGAGTTTAAAACCATTTCAAGTCAAAAAAATAAACGACCGGATTGACTTCATTAAATTCATAAAAGAATTAGAACCAAAGAAGGCACTAAAAGAAATTATTAAAGGTAAAGGCAAATACTTAGAGTACTTACAAAGCAATGACCGTTCTTCCTTTACGATGCATAAAGACATACAAGAAGAAATGCTCGAAGAATTAATGGAATCGGCTACTCGATTTACCGATATCCCTTCCTATTTAGAATTTGTAAGCACGGCGATTCAAAGCCAAAAAGAAATGGAAGCATTAAAAACAATGCAACAAAAAGATGCTGTGTCCCTTATGTCTATTCACAATGCAAAAGGACTGGAATTTCCATGTGTCTTTTTACTTGGAGCAAGCGACGGCATACTGCCTCATTCGTCTTCTTTAAAAGATGCGAATGACCGTGTAACTGATACTTCTGAGGCGTTAGAAGAAGAAAGAAGGCTCATGTATGTCGCCATCACGCGCGCAAAAGAAGAACTATACATTTCCTCTCCGCAATTTTTTAGAGGGAAAAAATTAGATGTATCGAGATTTTTATATATTGCTCGAAAAGATTTACCGAAAAAATCAGCGCCTTAACATGTGGTGCTGGCTTTTTCTATTTTCTTATGAATAACAACACCCTAATTGTTGTTATTCATAAAAAAATATCAATTGCCTTAACAGAAATCAGCTTTGTCTCCCGTAATATCGACTCGTCTCGACTCATATTCTAATAGTGTGAACTTGAGAAATAAGGAGTGAACAATATGAGTCGCAATTGCAACAACGGGCACGATACATACTTTGATGAAAGCTGTGTATGTAATGTCGTCAAATTCATATATGAATTACAAGAATGTGTACCCACTGCTTATTCATCACAATATAATGCCCCATTCCTCGGTCGGCACTATGTCGCAAAAGCAGCAAACACACGTCCATTTATTTTATTCACAAAGTCAGGAAACCCATTCGAAATATATGTTCCTTCTACAAATAAATATTGCCTTTCACCTATTTTCCGTGTAGAAAGTGTAGATGAAGATTGCTTTGCCGTACTTCGAGCGTTAATCGTTGTTGTAGGCAAAAAACCTGACACTAGTCCAAATCCTGTGTGTACTTACTTAACTATCCCTCATGCTGAATTACATGCAACACCGTCTTGTATCACTGTTGATTTAACTTGTTTTTGTGGTATTCAATGTTTGCGTGATACGTTTGTTGGAAACTGCTGAATTCCGATGATTATTAGCAATCGTTTCTCAATATATCTTCAAAATGGGTACAATTATGTGCAACCGAAGAATGATTTTGAATATAATTAGTTGCCTTTTCCTCACCTCTCCTCTTCCAATCACATCGTATGTTAGGACAAAATACAACTTGCTAGTACATTTCTCATATACACCATAACGATAAAAGAAATCACTCTAACCATCCGAAGCCATTATAGCTTCAGCTTCTTCCCTGCAAATATTTGTATACAAAAAACACTCACAGTAACATGAGTGTTTTTTTAACCTTGGTTTTGCTGATCAGAAATGTTCTTTTTCTTACCGCCACAGTTACAATTTTTCTTTTTCACATATCCTTGTTGCTCTAATAACTGTTGTTGCTGCAGTTGCTGTTGTGCTTGTTGATTCTTCATATGTTGCTGCATTTGATGCCAATATTGAAGGTTATGATACGGATTAGGTTGCTGATAATTTGCCATCGCATACATCTCCTCTATTTTTACGCTCGATTTACTATATGAACAATCCCTATGTTTCGTTCTCTCATTCCTTATTCTTCCATCAATCGACTAACAATTGTCTCAATAATCGCCGCAACTCCTGCAACTGCTAATAATAATATAATTGGTTCCATTATTTTGGGAATCCAATTATGACCTAACAATAAAAAGGCGCTCGCCCATACCCCTGTACACCAATAACAGCTTAACAATTCCCCTATCCATTTTCTCAATCCCGTTCCTTTTATCTTCATATAGGTGGAAATATTACCATCAGGTTCTGTGATTTGTACCTCTTCAATAAAAGGCGCCCGTAAAAATGCTGTGATTTTATCATAGACAATAAGCCTCGTTAACCGGAAAGCCGCACATGCAAAAATAAAAAACATAAGCCAACTTGTAAATAACATTTCCCTCTCCTGCCTTTTCATTACTTCTACCCATATAAAAAAAACTCTGTAAGAGGAGTAACCGATTCAATCCCACTTCAATATTCTATTAATGTAAATCAAAACTTAATGATAAGGAGTGTATATAATGAGTTGCAAAGATGACAAAAAGCATAGTCACGATACTAATTGTGTATGTGACGTCGTGAATTTTATTAACGAACTACAAGACGTACAACATGATAATTTCTGCCCAACTGGTTGCGAGAATCCAATTCTAGGCGCAAACTGTGGCGGTACTTCTCCACTAGCTAATACTCGACCTTTCGTACTATTTGATAAAAAAGGTGGAATTTTCCTACCAGCAAGCTGCTTTAACATTATTAATCCGGGCTCTATGACATCTGATGCTTTTGAGCTGCCTATCCCAGTTCCTTCTCCGTTTTTACGAGTGGAAAGCGTAGATTGTGAGTGCTGTGCAGTTCTTAGAGTACTAGTACCAGATGTTTCAAACCTTAGCTCTGGTGCCTTAGATGATCTTGTAAGAGAGCTTTCACTGTTCTTGCCAACTACAAACCACCCGTCAACACATGCTGATTTCCAAGCAATCGCAAGAACTTTAATTTGCAAATATCAAAACGGTATCACTTTCAGAGATACTGGAGGAGGTTCAGGAGTCTCGCCTAGACTTACTACAGAATTCTTCGGTCTAGTATCTACTAGCTTCTGTATCACAGTTGACTTACAATGTTTCTGTGCAATTCAATGTTTGCGTGACACTTTCATTGGAAGAGTGTAACTTTATTGTAAAACTAAAAAACTATGAGGTGGCAGAGTATCTGTCACCTTTCTATATTTATTCCTATAACCCCATCATTTTAATGTGAACGATATCTTCGAATTTAACTTTAATTTCTTTTGTTTTCTCCATCATTTTGATTGCTACATATCCTTCTTCATAAGAAAGTACGTATCCAGTTAAATTTTCTTTTACTGTTTTAATTTGACATCTTACTTTCGGAATATACTTAGGTTTGTGTATTAAAAAATAGAGTTTTTCTTCATTATTCATATCTTTGAAGGACTTTCTTTTCTGCACTCCTTTAGATAAACCTGCTTCCTCATTTTTCTTCTCTGCTACGATTGGATTAGAAAATAATTTATTCTCTTTTGCAGCCATTACTCTTGTTTCCGGTTGCTCATCTTTAAGTTGTTCACCATCAGTTTGCTTCTCTTTTGTAAATTCCACCTGTTCCTTTACTTCTTCAATGACTTCAGCTTCTGCTATTTCAGCTTCTTCCTTTACTTCTTCAATGATTTCAGCCTCTTCCTTTACTTCTTCAATGATTTCAGCCTCTTCCTTTACTTCTTCAAAAACTTCAGCTTCCGCTATAACATCCACTTCTTCCTTGGTACTTATTTCTTTTTCTTCCGCTACAGATTCCAATTTATTTTCCGGCTTTATAACAAACGACTTTTGCATGTTCAAATTACCCTCATTAAATGTAGGTTGTGCAATATATATTATCGATCGCTTATCTTTACCCTTGCTCTGTTTCCGTTTCAAGTCACTTCCCTCCCATTCTTACAAACTCCCACTGTTAGATGTATATTCACGTGATACGAAAATTTGCTTTATTTTTTTTATGTAGACATGTGATTTCATGTATCTTCTCATTCCATACAATATGAATTGATTATCAGCTTCCCTTATTTCCTTCATCTATTATGATTGCTGAGATTATAAACCTTAAAGTATTTGCCTACATCACTATTAGTAAAACAACTACTGCTTTAAGGATTCTGCTCTTATTATTCTTTACATATCCGACAGCCTTGGCATGAGAAAAAACAGTCATAATCAAATTCAATATTGCATAAAGAAAATGTGTTTATACATGAAATAGATAACGATATATATACATATCCCAAATGTTTCATAACTTTATTTTTTAACATCTGTTCAAATGTCCTGTCTCAAATTAAGCTGAATTTTCGGGGGGACTATAGGAGATTAGACGTCCTTATCCTAAAAAAAATAGGAATTTGTCCATTTCAAATTTACTCCTGTTTGCATTAAATATAATGTACTAAATAAGAAAAGAAGGTGAAAATATGTTTGATTGTTGTGGATCACATCATCATGGTTCCCATTTTAAGAAAGCTGTTTCATGTCCTACCCCTGGCACTGTCTCTGTTCCTTTCCCTAACCCTTGTCCTACTCCACCACTCGCTCCTGGTACTTTTTTGGCTAGAACTGCAGCCTTAGCTACATCTTTTGATATCCTAGTTACAAATGGTTTTAGTTTTGATGTTCCATTAACTGTAGCTAGTAAGGGAAATGGTATTGGATTTGATCCTGTTACCGGAAAACTTGTAATTTTAATATCAGGATTTTATAATTTGTATTATGAATTTAAAGCTATTTCTAGAGGCGGAAACCTTGACTCTGCAAGTACTCAATTAACTGCTAATGGGACAGCTATTCCAGGCTCCCAAGCAGTAGCAACACTTACGCTAATGGGAACTCCTAAATTAGTTGAAGTTCCATTTGCTCAAAGACCAGCTACACCTGTTTTCCTAACAGCAGGAACTCAAATCGGAATTCAGGCCTTTATGTTTTTACTTCCAGGCATGTCTTCTGATCTCCTTACTGTTACATCTGCTGTATTAACAATTGAGTCTGCTTTTTAATGAAAAAGCAATGTATAGAGAATTCTCTATACATTGCTTTCTTTTTCATCCCCCAATATAACATTTGAAGACTACATGAATGTTCTCACCTATACTATCTCTTTATACGAATCCTATATATTATCACTCTACATTCAGTTCTTTTTCAGGAAAAACTATACCGAGCAATTCTAAGATTCTATGTGAAAAAGTATGTTCATTTTGAATTCTGTTTAGAGCCCTTGAAGCTATCGTTTTTCTTTCTTCTTCATTGTTTAAATAATATTCTATCTTCTCTATAAGCTCCTGTGGTGTACGATATGTTTCTATATCATAGCCAGGTTTATAAAATTCACTTACATCCGGACGAATATCAGTTAGTTGAAACGCCCCGCAAGCAGATATTTCGAATGTTCTTGGATTAAGAGATAAGGCCTCTATCTTTTCACTATTTTTATTAATAGTTGGGTCATCATGTGAACGATGTAGGTTGAGCACAATTTTCGCTCCATTGTAGTAATTCGCTGTCTCTTCAGGAGATAACCAATGATTTGCATTGATTCTTCGCTGCAGCAAATGGTAATTCTTCAGGCTTTTCCAACCGACACCGGAAATGAGCATGTTTTTATTTACTAAATAGTCTGCGATTTCATCGAAAAATTTTACACGATTTGAAAATGCCACTCCAATAAACAAAATATCTGTTTTATATTTTTCATCAACCTCTCGCGGATAAAATACATTAGGATCTGCAGCAAGCGGCAGATGATAAACATTTTGACATCCTATCGATTTATAGAAAGAAACGCAATTTATTTCTTGTGTAAAAACAAATTCATAAAAAGGTGCAATTTTCTTGCTTTGGTCTATAACATACGGATCATCCGTCATCCATACAGCTGTTTTTATTCCATTCCTCTTCAGCAGTTCCACTTGATGACAAGGTAACTTGAATCCGCTAAAGACAAGGACAAGATCTGGTTTTACTTTTTGGGAAACTCGCAGTAAATCTTGCTTTGGTGATACTACATGTAGTTCTCGAACTACCTTTTTTAGGCTATCAATAATTCCCATCTCTAATGGCCAATATGGTACATCGTATTCAGAGGCTACATATATAATAATGAGATTTTTCAAATTCTCCTGTATACAAAAAGAATTCAGACTATCTTGAGAAGAATTTGATTCTCCATAATTCCCCTGCATAATTTCACTCCATCCCTTTCTTTTATTCATAGTAATTACTTGCATAAGAATTTTTACATGAAACGGAAGAGAAGAGCATTACACGAATTTAACAATTCAACTACAACTTCAATCAACATGGGAGTATTATTTTCTAAACATCATATGCACTGAAACCTCTTTATTATTAGTTTACTTATCAAATAATTTTAGGACCTATTCATCCATGTTAATGTATTCCACAAGCTATTATGATAGAACTAAAACAAATTATTTTCCCTTTATTTAAAGCATCCTGATATCTTAATTTAAAACCTTAGATTTTTCTATTAATAAACAGGTACAAATCTTTAGCATTTAACCTCCATGTTTCCCCATAAGGTAATCGTTTAACGACAATCATAGTTATCTTACTTAATCTCTAGGTTATATATTGATTATGGAATAACTCAAAAATAAGAGGATGTATTTAGGAAACACTTCTCACTCGCTTGAATACGTTAGACATATAATAACCTTTACTCTGCCATAGATACTTATAATTATTTCGATTACAAAAGTATATCCATCCATGAAACTCATTACATTTTAGTATATTAATATTAACCTGAAACTTGTACTTCCCCACTTTGTTCTACTTTCTCTCTACTACTAATCAAAAGAATTTAGATATACACTCATACGATCCAATAAGTGAATGCTATTACCTTTAAATTATTAGTAGCACTTAATTTTACTTTATGTGAATTTTAAACCTTATGGAGAATCCTTTCATAATATGTAAACGTGATGCAGCATTCAATAAACCCCATTCAACTTAGTCATGAACACCTGTACAATTACAAAACTAATAAATTATCGTATAAATTTTAGTATATGATCAAGCAATGAGTTAAAAATTTATATAGGAGTTGATTTATTTGGAAAAAGCTATTTTAAATTTGCCTTTTGATCAAAAATCATTTGTATTTTACGGAAATGAACACGATAAGAGCATATTCCAGGCTGTAAAAGAACATGGATACTACGAAGTTCATATAATGAATCACCTAAAAAAGATTATTAAGCCTAATAGCATTTGTCTAGATATTGGCGCAAATATTGGATTAACCTCTCTTGCATTAAGCTATTTAGCAAAAGATGGGCTAATTTATTCCTTTGAACCATCTGACATTAACTTTTCTTATTTGATGCAGACGATAAAAGAAAATCAGCTTAAAAACATTTTTCCAATTAATTTAGGAGTATACGATAAAAATACAAATATCGAGTTTTTTAACAACAGCGATGGTGGAGGTTGGTCATTTGTATTTGAAGAACCAGGAATCGCTGTCACGCCAAATCAAGTTATCACTTGTGTGAGATTGGATGATTGGATCCCAGCTGCCGGAATTACAAATGTCGATTTTATAAAAATAGATATTGAAGGTTCTGAAACTAAGGCATTACAAGGTGCTTTAAATACAATTCATAAATGGAAACCAGATTTAATCATAGAATTTAATCCACTATCTATCTCTTCAATTGGAGGCTTTGACCCATCAGAATTATTTGAACTGCTAAAGTCACTATATCCTAAAATTTATCACATCAATCACTTTAATACAGCAGTAGTGCAAGTAGCTGACTATTCTCATCTCCGAGAATTAATAAAACCAACTATTTGGGGTGATTTGTACTGCACATTTAACTAACTATCCTAACAACAAAAATTGCTTCCAAAAAAATAATGCTACATGAAATATCATGTGTATCTATTAATTTGGATACTTGTGGACATATAACTATAAAAAAGCTTGTAAAACGTGACATTCAGCGTAATACAAGCTTTATATATTGTTTCTTTGGCAAGGCATCATGATCTAAATCCCCCTCAACATACCTACTTTATTTATATTCTTCCATCACATAGTATTTAATAGTTAGTCCTATTTATATAGAATATTGAGATGCACGAACACATTATTCTCACTGTCATTTTTTAGTTATTCCGCATACTATAAACAACGAAAAGAAAGCACCTTGGAGTTGATAACATGAAAAAAGCATTAATTACCGGTATTACAGGGCAAGACGGCTCTTATCTCGCCGAGTTATTACTAAGCAAAGGTTATCAAGTGTATGGTTTGAAAAGAAGAACGGCAACACCGAACTACAGCAACATTTTAAATATTTTAGATAAAATTGAGCTTATCCCTGGAGATTTATCAGATTTATCTTCATTAATTCATGCGGTAAAAATTGCAGAGCCAGATGAAGTGTATAACTTAGCCGCTCAATCGTTTGTAGGAGACTCTTGGACACAATCTATTTATACGAGTAATGTAACAGCACTCGGTGTCATAAACATGCTAGAAGCAGTTCGTTTAATCAAACCAGATGCCCGCTTTTATCAAGCTTCAAGCAGTGAAATGTTTGGAAAAGTGGTCGAAACTCCTCAAACCGAACGAACCCCATTTTATCCGAGAAGTCCATATGGTGTTGCAAAAGTATATGGTCATTGGATTACAGTAAATTACCGTGAAAGCTATAATATGTTTACTTGTTCAGGAATTTTATTTAATCACGAATCACCAAGGCGCGGATTAGAATTTGTAACACGCAAAATAACAGATGGTGTCGCTAAAATAAAGTTAGGATTACAAAATGAACTACGTTTAGGAAATTTGGATGCAAAGCGTGATTGGGGATTTGCTGGTGATTATGTAGAAGCAATGTGGCTTATGTTACAAAACGAAAATCCTGATGATTACATTGTAGCTATGGGAGAAACACATACCGTACAAGAATTTGTTGAAATAGCATTCCAACATGCAGAGCTAAATTGGAAAGATTATGTCGTTCAAGATGAAAAATTTATGCGTCCGGCTGAAGTTGATTTATTGCTTGGTTCTCCAAACAAGGCAAAGGAAAAATTAAATTGGAAGCCAAAGGTTCCTTTTAAACAATTAGTAACAATGATGGTAGATCATGATTTAGAAATAAATCGTGTGCTAAAATGAAAGCTTTAATAACTGGGATTACAGGATTTGTCGGTCGCTATCTGCAAAGTACTTTAATAGAGGAAGGCGATGAAGTCTTTGGAACATCAAGGCAACCAAATATATGTAAGAATACTTATCAGTTAGATTTACAAAAGCAAGATGAAATTGTAAGTTTACTAAAAAAAATTTCACCAACTCATATATTTCATTTAGCAGGAATAAGCAATGTAAGATACTCTTGGTCGAATGTTTCCCAAACAATTGAAGCCAATACCATTGCAACTATAAACCTACTAGAAGCAGTCAAAAAACTAAATAAAGAAATAAGAGTCATCACTATTGGCTCTTCAGAAGAATATGGAAAAGCCACTCTCAGTATACATGATACCATCTCTGAAACAACATTACTTAACCCGCTAAACCCTTACGGAACGAGTAAAGCAGCTGTTAGTATGCTAGTAAAACAATATTATAAAGGCTTTGATTTAGATGTTATCCATGTTAGACCCTTTAACCACATTGGTCCTGGCCAAAAACTAGGGTTTGTTACATCTGATTTCGCTCATCAGATTGCCTTAATTAATAACAATAATAGCAACTATAATAAAATAAAAGTTGGTAATTTAGAATCTTTTCGGGATTTCACAGATGTACGAGATATTGTTCGTGCATATTATATGATTGCTTTAAAAGGATGCGCTGGAGAAATTTATAACGTTTGTTCCGGAACAAGTACGTCCATTCAAGAAATATTAAACATCTTACTATCTTTTTCAAATAAAAAGATAGCTATAGAAACGGATCCTGATAAAATGAGACCCTCTGATATCCCATATTTTATTGGTAATTATACAAAGATAAAAGATCTAACTAAATGGGAACCTAAAATCTCTATAACACAATCTCTTCAAGATATATATCAATATTGGTTCTCAAAATTAAAATAATAGAGATTACCAAACCTCTTCAAGTGTTCCCTATTTTATACCTGTCTATAAGAAAAACACGTAGAGAGTTTATAAAAAACATCCCGTTCCTTATGATGTATAGGTTCGGGATGTTTTTTTATTTTCCTTTTTGAATAATCAATCCAATGGAAGTGGATACATACTGCGCCAATTGTAAGCGTAAGTGAGGGTTTTGCTTATAAGGTGGAACATCCACATATGATTCAATATTGCCTGCCCCTACACTATAATCAATATCAACTAAATGCCCCTCAGCTCTTAAAGCAGCTACCATTTGCTCTATGTCCTTCTTTCGAAAAATGACGGTTATACCAGATTCTATCGTATCGTCATTTGAACTAAGGTTGTATTCTGTTGTATGTATGGCCACTCCCCCAGGCTTGAGACATTTCATCTGATTGAGGATAAATTGAAAACCGAGTTCAATTGAGCCACAATGTTCAAAGCTACAGGAGGACCATGTAAAATCATATAAGCCAGCTAAATGATCAGGAATACAATTCATATCCACAGTTTCAAAATCCGCTAGATGCATAAGTGTATTAGGGTCGCACAACTCATATTGACACAGATCAATAATATGCTGAGAATGTTGATTCGTATCAACCCATCCCTGAACAACAGCTTGACTATAGTCCAAATCTGTTGCTGTAATGTAACATCCATGAGAGGCGAATAAAGAGGCAAGCGGTTCCTTCCCTACTCCAAAGCCTAAACCTTTTTTAAAGGGAATAAGCATATTACTTTCAAGTAATCCCTGATATATATAGCACCATTCCCATAATTTCCGATGATAAATCGTGTTATCAAACGGTAACGGCATGTGTTTCATATAGAGAAAAAAGGGCTCTCTTAATTTTGTTAAAGCTCTAGCAAACCATGACTCGTTATAATCCGACTCACTTACGATTTTAGACTTTAACATATCTCACTTCTCCTTGAAGTTTTATCTTATTCTAGTAATTCAATCTGCCTAAAGCTAACGCACGCAGCATAATTATATTTTTGACCCACCTCTTAAACTTTGTTTTATGCTAATTGTTTCCTAGTAATGATCTATTGATTCTATGCTTTTTAACTGAACATATAAAAAACTTTATGGAGTATCAGAAAAGAACATAGTAATCTTTTATTTTTGATTCACCTTTGCATACCCTTCCAATGCATATTGTGCGACATGCTCCCATTGAAATTTAGCTGATTGCACCAATCCTTTCTCTCTAAGCAAAACACGCAATTCCGCATTCTCCATTAGATAAATTAAACCTTTACTGATCTCATCAATATTATAAGGATCAACTAAGTAGGCAGCATCCCCAGAAACTTCACTAAGCGAAGACGTTTTAGAAGTAAGAACTGGTGTACCACAGGCCATTGCCTCTATTACAGGAAAACCAAGCCCCTCATAAAAAGAAGGAAATGCCACTATTTCAGCTCCATTATATAATTTTACTAAATCTTCATCTGAGACATAGCCAGTAAAAATGACATCATTGAAAACAGAGGCTACCATTCCAGAGCTTAAAATTTGCTGTTTATCCGAATACACGATTACAAGTTGAATGGAATTGTTTAATGCCGCCTTAGCTTTGGCAAATCCTTCAACTAAGCCATTAAGATTTTTTCGGAAATCTGCACCTCCAATATTCATAATATACGGCTTAGAAATTCCATATTTTATAGCAAAGTAGGATCGATTTACTATAGGATCGATTTTAAATTGTTCATCAATTCCCCCCATAATAACTTTAATCTTATTAGGATCAATCTCCAAAAGACGTACAACGTCTGTCTTAGTCGTTTCAGAAATCGCATACAGAAGATTACAAGAACGAATAAAATTTGTTACTTGATTATAGATTGCTTGCATCGCAGGATTAGAAAGGTAGTAATTAGGATATAACATTGGAATCAAATCATATATTGTCGCTACCACTTTTATTGTCCCAAACCACTCTCTATGTAGAATGCGATGATTTTCAAGAGGATAGTATGGACTGAGAATATGGAAGACGTCTATTTTATTCACAGTAATAAACCGCTGAAGTTCATCTTTTAAATAGGCGTCTTCTTTCGTATAGTCTGGATAAAAATAAAAAAAATTATGACTATCATTTAACATAATAATGTGCTGAATTAAATTTTTTGAATAGCGACCAATTCCTCGATTCATAATTTCTTCTTTGGCAAAAGACATATCAAATGCAATATTCAATTTCAACACCCCCGGTAAAAATGTTATGATAGCCTTCATGATGAATTTCTATTTACTTCACTCAAATTGAATTAAACTAATTGTATGAGAAAATAGCTTACTTCATTCTACCTACATATTAAAACTGAGTATATAAGCTGTCTTGGTCATTCGAACCTTTTATTAATTTGGATATATCGAGACTATTATTCTATAAAATGAAAACTGGAAAGAGTAAACACTTTAAATTAACCATCATTAACTTTCGATAATTTAATTGTTTTTACCTTCACTTTAGTAACTTGAGGCAGAAAAACATTATTCATCAACCGTATCTCAACGTTATATTCGGGATTATTGAGATGTAAGTTATCAGTTAATATAATAGATTTGTTAACTTTATATTCTAATAGTTTTGTAGTTCCCAAATTAGAAGTTATCTCAACTACAAAATCACAAGGATGATCTATCTCTAATTCTAAATTAAATAAATAAGAACCGGCTTCAAGATGAACATAAGGACCATAAAATACTGCCCCAATACCTTGAGCAGGTATCCACCCCTCCAAATCATAATTGGTAGGAATATAAAATGGTTTAGGAGAATTTAAATATAGTGAATTAATAACATAGGGAGAATGAAATTTTAGTACTGTATTATCAAAAAATATTTCCTGATCACTCTTCTTATTTATTTCTAAAACAGCAATTCCATTTGAAGCAGGAAATGGAGATGAAAAAATAGTATTAATCAGCTCCTCTTTTAAGCACGGTGACCATATTTGCCGCGGATTAGTCCAGGTCATCTCCATATCAACTTTTTTATAATATTTAATAGTAAGTTCATCTTCAGGCATTTTATATTTTTTAGTCAACAATTGCATATAAAGATTATCAAATTGTATTAACCATCCTAAATCCATCAGCTTTCCAAAGGGAACTGTTATTAATGCATGCCCATCCTTTTTTAAGAGGTTATAAATCTTTATAATTGCTTTTAGGGGCCCTTCTTTATCTCGACTTATATCTTCTTCTCCATAAGAACCTGTTGGATCTTTTAATTGTCCAATGTGTTCAACAGTTGATACACTTATAATTGCATCATACTTTTCAATGGGGTTATATTCCATCAAATCCACATTTAACACGCCTGGAGAAATTTCGAATTTATCAACAATATCTCTTGTGATAGGTTCTTGCAAGTAAGACTGTAATACATTTCCAACTTCCAGTAGACGACTAAATTTATGCTCCATTAGAAAGTTAATACCTATTGGTACCTCGATGCATCTTTCTGATATATTATTAATCGGCACTTGATTATAAAAAAGTTTCTTTTCACCATACTTAAAAGTATCCGAGTATGGAAGTTTAGTAAATAGTCCCATAAATCCCCCTCCTCTACTCACTTTATTTTTTAGGCCAAAAGAGAATATGATATCACGGTACCCCACAGCAAGTGTTTCTACAGTCGTAGAATGACGTAAAGCATTTTGCCCCATTTGAATTCTTAAACTTTTGTTATTCACTAAATGAATTAACGCTTCTTTTATATCTTGAATTTCATGCTCGTCAGTTCTAACTTTTAAACATGTCTCATCAGGAAGTTCATCAAAAAATCCGATCTTACTTACAATGCTTGGTTTTCCTGCAGCCATTGCTCGAATAATTGTAGAAGAAGTCTCACCGACAGATGGATTCCTAAGATTTACAATAATATCACTTAATGTGATTAACTTCGAAAAATCTTCTTCGCTTACTTCACCCATAAACCTTATTCGTTGTGAAATACCTAATTGCATAATTAAATTATTTATTGTAGTAATATATGCTGTATCAAATTGAGGTCCAATAATTAACACAAGGGTATTCTCACTAAGGAAAGGCATCGCTTGTTTATATGCAAGAATGAATTCATATATTCTTTTCGTAGGTGCGACAAAACCGGGAATAGAAATTACAACAGCATTTGGTATAAAAAATTTACTTCTTATTATATTCACATTATTATTAGGAGTTTTATCTAAAGGCATCGCCATAGGAAGCCAAAATACAGATACTTTCGGAAAATCAGTTAATAATTTATTTTTCGAAAATTGACTATGAACAATTACCCCCTTTGAATTGTCTATTATTCGCTTTAATAACGGTTTGCCATAAATATCCGGACTTTTCCTCCCAGCAAGCACTTCAATTGCTTCTTGTTCACCTATCTCACCATAATTATATTTCATCTCTTGAATGTAAATTGAATTATCTTCATTCATACCAAGTGAATAATATACAAGATGTTGATTGATATCATGAAGTACTGTTAGCCCAGGATACAGGTGGATAAAGGGAAGCATGTAACTATGAAAAAGACTACAACCAAATTGATAAACAATTTCATCATAAAGTTCACACTGAAATTGAGCGTATGGAATAATATTACATAAGTGTTTTAGTAAAGGATTTCCAGGTACATAATTACTTCCGATAATAATATCAATATCAAAAAAATCTTTTAAGTGCATCAAAAGCTCTTCACTATAATCTGAAACACCAGATTTTAATGGCCTTAACGGTGTAAAAAAAGCAATTTTTAGTTTGCTCATAATTCCCCATTTTTCCTCCCGTCAAAAATCATTTCCTTTTTTAGAAATCATCCTATATTCATTACATATATTTCTATCAAGACAATATTTTAAAATATCTCAAAACAAAACTTTCTCTTTACACTTACTTTTGTTTCAAATCGCTACAAAAATCCCATATTAAATTAAGTTCAACTTTTCAAGCCGTCCATAAATCATTTTACCTACTACTTGCGCTGAAAAATTTTTATGAATGACTGCTTTCCCTTTTTCTGCAATATTGCTATACCATAATGAATTAGAGACAAGTTTCCGCATATAATATACTGCGTGATCAATATCAGGTTCTGCCCAGATTTGATCATGTTTATAAGGACCATAGTCTTCTCCGACTTTAACAAGTGTATAATCGACCGCACAAGAATTCCCGCTATTCATAAAATCCGTATTTCCAGACCAATTCGTACCAATTACTGGCTTCCCTAAATACATTCCCTCCGCTAGTACAAGTCCAAAACCTTCCGAACGATGTAAAGATGCTATACAATCAATAGCTTGAATTAACGCATTTATCTCTTCTCGGCTTAATGTTTGATTAATAAGATAAATATTACTATTATCTTGAATTAAATTCTGAAGCTGTTTTAATTCTTCTGCATTATTCTGTGAACCATTCACTTTCAATACCAATCCCACAGAAACATCGTCTTTAGAGAATGCCTCTTGAAATGCTTTAATAACTGAAAGTGGATTCTTTCGTTGTGATACACTTCTAGTATCATACATAGCAAGAAACAAAAATCGATCTATCGGTAATCCAAAGTACCCTCGATCTATATCTTTAGGGCACTCGACTTGAATACAATGCGGAATACGAATAACAGGAAGGTTGGTTTTCTTCGATACTGCCTCTAATACAAAAGACGAAGGAACCCATACTTCATCTAAAAGTCTGAAACTACTAATCCATTCTTCTGGAAGTTCTGGTAATTCCCAATGCCAATAGCCAATATTATAACGCCCATAAAAAAAACGATGCCCGAGCTTCCTGTGAGCTATCGGAAATACATCTGGATTCATATGAAAAATATTCACATTATAGATAGGAGTTTTTATTTCCTTATCTATCCAAGATAAATCCATTGATGGATATGGAAGACGGTAATTAATAATACCAAATGGAATATTTGTACTTTGAATAGACCTTGCTGCTAAGCGACAGGATTCTCCTAATCCAGCTTCAAGACGAGCAAACCCCACTAAATTAATTCCTTTTTTTAAGTATGGTAATACTTGTTTATTAACTTTCTCTAATAAATAATCTTCTGATTTTACAATGTTGAATCTCGAAAAGAAATCATCTTCTCCATAGTATTCATTAGCAAAATTATATTGGGCCCATTTCAATAATTCCGTTTGATTTCTCTGCAACGGATCCGAAAAAGCTTGTTGTAAATCCCTTCTACTCTTATAAATCTCATATAGTAAATTAGGAATATGTGTATTATGACGAACTGGAGCTAACGCCCATTGAAAAAAAGAATCCCACTTTGAAAATAAAGAAGTATCTTTTATCATTTTAAAATGGTTAGACAAATCATCCCCAATAAAGTATTCTTGCGCTAAGTAAGTTTGAGCCCATTTTAATAATCTTGTTTGATTAATTCCAAATGGATCTGGAAAAGCTCGTTGTAAATCCCTTCTACTCTTATAAATCTCATACAGCAAATTAGGAATATGAGTATTTTCATGAACGGGAGAAAGGCACCATTGAAGCGTTTTATGAACTATTGAGTCTCCCATATTGCTCCCTCCTATAATAAAAAAACAATCAAAAAATATCGCAAAAATTATTTAACAGATCGTCTTTTGTAATATATGTAAATAGACTTATCCACATGATACTACATTCATAAAAAATTTAGATATTAGAATCATTTTTTTATTCTCATGAATTTTATAATTCACTTGTTCCATTTTTTCGTATATTAATATTAATTGGTATATAAAAATTATACCTACTCTCATTTCCCTGCCCTCTAAACCTGAAATACAGATTTTTTAATGCTTATATAATATTAAACTAGTAGAAAGATATATCATATTGCAGGAAACGTAATACGTATAGATAGCAATAACCTCAAGTTCCACTTAGCTACTTTTTTACACTAAGGAGATATGTTATATGTGTATAATAAATAGAGAAGTTTTTTAAATTTTCGGAAGTGGCACATTCGATGGTCAACTACTTCTTTTTACAGGAGCTGATGTTGAACCATTAAAAGCATTTTCAGAAACCTTCCGACCTAAAACAGTAATTGAAATCGGCATTCAGCGAGGAGAAACTGCAAAATGTATCTTGGACAATAGCCCTTGGGTTGAAAAATATATAGGTATAGACTTAGCCCCTGGTTCTCAAACTTCATTATCTCTCCAACAACACGAAGTCCCTCAAATTGTTGGAGAGTATGTTAAAGATGACCCTCGAGTAGAGCTAATTATAAAACCCAATGGTTCAAGAGATATAAAACCATCCGATTTTCCTACAGCAGACTTAATCTTCATCGATGGTGATCATTCTTTAGAAGGAGTTATGTTAGACACTCTTTTAGCACGTCAAGTCATACGAAAAGGTGGAATTATATGTTGGCATGACTATGGTAATCCACCTGTAATCGATGTAACAATCGCAATTAATAGTTTAAACATAAGCGAAGGCGATCATATTTGTCTCATTGAGCATGGTATGTTGTGTTTTCAGTTTTCTAGAGTAGGCAGATAATGTCTTCTTACTATTTAAATCCTGTTTACATTAAGGAACAATCATCTTTTTGTATCCACAAAAAATATGTAGAAATAACAAAGAGCCACATTCAAATGTCTAATTACACTTATCTAAATACTTATTTTGTATATGTAAATTTAGCACACTAAACTTTTTAAATTGTTCATCTCACGCCTGTGTACACAATACTAATCTTTTGAAGAAATTCAACTTGTAAAAAAAACAAAATTCCTGATTACATCCCAAAAACTCTATAACTCCTCACTTAAAATTGAATTTTTCTTATGAATTCAATACCTTACCTTTTCGTATTCCCTGTATGTCGCATATCGTTTCAAATCTTAAGGTAATGCTTCATATGCTCTGACTAAGATCAAATACACACATTCTTTAACAACAATATGATACAGCATGTCCTACAAAGATAGGCGATTGCCTATAACAATTTTCTCCGCTAGTGCATTAAATAATTGTAGTAACTATATGTAAAAGGTGCCCTTTCTAGATTAAGAAATACAAGGGTATACTCAAAATCTGTTCAAACAGCTGTAGAAATTGGTAGCTCTTTAGCTTAAAGTGTAGGAACTCATGTGCTGTAGTAAATGTACTCTTTTGAGAAATTACAAAAGAATAACCGGTAATACAATCGATCTTTAAAACTTATTAACTATTATCAAAAAAAGAATCAAGAGCAGAAGACAAAGAAACCATCAATCTCCCAACAAGGTGAATATTTTCAATAAAGTAGCCATTTATGCAGCTTTACTTAGCTTATATAGGCTCCTAAAAATATACCTTATAAACCAAATATTAAACACCATACTACATTATTGGCATATACAAGCAAAACAGAGAGAGGAAATTCCCTAATATGGGCGTAAGATTACGAGAAAGGCGGTAAAGCATGAAACTTATTTTATTATCTGGTGGCTCAGGAAAACGGCTTTGGCCGTTATCAAATGATTCTAGGTCAAAACAATTTCTGAAAGTTCTTCGGGATGAGGATGGAAATCCAGAATCTATGCTACAACGTATATGGAGGCAAATCCGTTCAGTTGATTTAGACAACTCCACCTACATTGCAACGAACAAATCTCAAACAGATATTATTCAAAGTCAATTAAGCGACGATATTCCCCTGATCATTGAACCAGATCGTCGGGACACATTTCCTGCTATTTCTTTAGCATCTGTTTATCTTCACTCCGTTCTTAATGTTAGTTTAGATGAAACGGTTTGTGTAATGCCTGTTGACGCTTATGTAGAAGATTCCTTTTTTAAAACATTACTACATTTCGAAAACGTTCTAACATATTCTGCAGCCTCACTTGCATTAATAGGCGTACAACCTTCATATCCATCTGAGCAATATGGCTACATCATACCTAACATAAATCATTCTTCTCCCTTAACATCTTCATATATGGAGGTTGATCATTTTATAGAAAAGCCTGATCACGATACAGCTAGAAAACTCATAAATGAACATGCTCTTTGGAATTGTGGTATCTTTGCTTTTAAGCTTGGATTCTTAATCCAATATTTAGCTGATACAAAAATACCTTTACAATATGAACGGCTTACTAAGCAGTATTTCAACCTTCCTAAGAGAAGTTTTGATTACGAAATTGTAGAAAAATGCTCCCCTATTGTTGTAATACCATATAAAGGTGCATGGCGTGATTTAGGAACTTGGAGTACCTTATCAGAAATCATAGAAACACCAATTGTCGGAAAAGGGATGATTAGTGAAACCTCTTATAATACACATCTCATAAATGAACTAAATCTTCCCGTAATTGTTGCTGGCCTTTCTAATAGCATTGTAGTAACGAGTCCTGATGGTATTTTAGTATCTGATAAATCGCAAAGTGGGCAGATTAAAGAATTTATTGAATGTTATGCCCAAAGACCCATGTATGAGGAGCGGCGCTGGGGATGGTACCGTGTCCTAGACTATAGTAAATTGTCAGCCGGAAATGAAGTACTTACAAAAAGACTTAAGATACTTGCTGATAAAAATTTAAGTTATCAACTGCATTGTAAACGACAAGAAGTTTGGAGTGTTATTTCAGGTGAAGGCGTAATCGTTATTGATGGAGAATTTAAAACTGTACAGCCTGGAGATGTAATCCAAATTCCTGTAGGGACTAAACATGCACTAAAAGCTACTTCTGACTTAGAATTTATAGAAGTTCAAATGGGAAGCGAACTTATCGAAGAAGATATTGTGCGCATTTATATGACTTGGGAAGAAATTGAAAAAAATTTAAAATAAATTTTGTAGTATAATTTAGAGATATTTCACCACTTCACTTTTATATACTATGAGAATCTATAATGAACTACTCATTACGTTTTTTATCATTTCCATCCCCTCATTAAAATATAAGGAAACTTATTAAGAATGATATAAATGTATACCAAAAATTAAACTCTCAAAGTGAGGTGGATGGGATTATAAAAAAATTATTTCATCACTCGCGAATTCAACAGTAAGTGTACTTCAAAAGCCGGAAACATCAAGGGATTGGAGTTGTATTCAATCCACTTTTTTCCCCTTTAGTATAACCTCATAAAATTTACCTGTTGTAGAGAGAGTATCAAAATGTTCTAATATTTCATCTTTATTTAAAGCAACAGCCATATCTGGATGATCTGGCATTACAACTCCAAGATTTGAGAAATAATCAAGTACATTTCTTATTTGTTCTTTTGAAGTTCCATTTCGAAGTAAATGATAGGGGGAATATTCCATAACAACTGTTGAATGTTCCTTAACAAGTGGTAAACACGATTCAAGAATTTCAAGATCACTTCCTTGAGTATCAATTTTTACTACATCAAAGTAATTTGGTGATTGCTCGTCCAAACATTGCTTTAAAAATCCCATAATATTTACCGAATGAACACGATTTGGCAAAGTGCTAAATTGTCCTATATACGGCTCTTCATTTAATGGCTGTGAAGTACGATGATCCCCGTAATTCATATTATTTTTATAAAAGGCTATAAATTTTTGTTCTTTACCCAAAGCATAATTAAAAGTATAGATATTTTTTATATCATTTAGCGCAATATTCATATTTAAAAGTGAGTAATTTATCGGATCAGGTTCAAAACAATATATTGTTACTGTAGGTGAAAGCTTTGCTAAGGGAATAGAAATTACACCAATATTTGCACCTGCATCCAGAATGTGATTTCCTGGCTTAATAATAGAGCTTAGATAGTTTAATACGTGAGCCTCAAAAACCATTCCTGCCCTTAAAACATCACTAATCACTTTATCTTCTTGATGTGTGAGAAATTGAAATGGAATACCATTAAACATTACATTTGCCATTACAAAAGGATTCAATATAACTCCATCTCCTTATTAATCTTTTAATATACTTATAATATGATTATAAAAATTAATATATGCTGAATAAAAAGAAAATTCGCGATCCATAAGCTGCCCGATTCTTATTATTAGATACTACACTGTTTCCGCTTCACATCTTATCCTATGCTAAGCTATCATAATAATATTATGATAGCTTTCATGAATTTATCTATGTAGACGACGTCTTTCTACATAGCTTTTTATCATCGTACGTACAAGAAGTATAATAATATTCACAAATCCATAATACAACACTAGCCCCTTTCTCACTTAACAGTTATACCTCTTATACTATGCATCATTTTTCTCTAGAGCTCTCCTTCTTCTCAAGATACTCCCTCAACCCTTCTTTCCAAGGTTTCATTACATCGAGTCCATTCAATCGTAGCGCATAAGAATCCAAAACCGAATAAGCAGGACGTAAAGCACCCGTACCAAATCCCTTCGTCGAAATAGGTGTCGTATTGACATTAATATCACGTAAAGAAAATATCTCTTTAGCAAACTCATACCATGTACAAGCCCCTGTATTAGATACATGATACGTTCCATATAGTTCTGTTTCCATCAATTCCTTCACACACTGCACTAAGTCCTTTACATGGGTTGGGGATCCTGTTTGGTCATTCACTACTTTAATCCCAAGCTGATTTTTTGCAAGCTTCAACATCGTTTCAACGAAATTGTTTCCATACTTGCCATACAGCCAAGAGGTACGAACAATAAAATAATGTGAATGAAAGCTCTTAACAAAATTCTCTCCTGCATATTTGGAGGCTCCATATACATTTATCGGGTTAGGAGTATCAAACTCGTCATAGCCAGTTCCTTTTGTTCCATCGAATACATAATCCGTGCTAATATAAACAAGCTTAGTCGAAATCTTCTCGGATACAACAGCGACATTTCTTGTTCCAAGAGCATTTACAAAAAACGCTTTATCTCTTTCAGTTTCAGCTAAATCTACCTTTGTGTATGCAGCACAATGAATAATAATGTTAGGGTTTATTTTTCTTAAAATAAGATCGACTCTTGAAAAATCCGTTATGTCCATATCTTCTCGGCTTAAAGCACAAACTCGATAACCTAAATCATGTAAATCCTCAGCAAACTGTCTCCCTAATTGTCCATTCGCCCCAGTAATCGCTATTACTTTCTTCATAATTCTCTCCCTCTACTAAGATGTACCGTATTTTAGAGGCTTCCACCAGGTTTCATTCCGTTTATACCATTGAATAATCTCCTGAAGGCCCGTTTCAAATGTATATACTGGTTTCCAGCCAAGCTCTTTTTTAATCTTCTCGGCATCAATAGCGTATCGCCAATCATGCCCTAGGCGATCCTTTACAAATATAATTTGCTCTTTAGATTTACCTAGCTGTTCAATAATGCTCTTCACGATCTCAATATTGCGCTTCTCGTTATTTCCACCGATATTATATATTTCTCCTTTTCTTCCTTTATGCAATACTAAATCAATAGCAGTACAATGATCATATACGTGAAGCCAATCTCGAACATTTCTACCTGTTCCATATACAGGTAAAGGTTTGTTCTCCAAAGCGTTTGTAAGCATGAGAGGAATCAATTTTTCTGGATATTGATAAGGACCATAATTATTTGAACAGCGTGTAATATTTACATGTAAATCGTATGTTTTACAGTAAGCCAATGCGATCAAATCAGCACTAGCTTTACTAGAGGAGTAAGGACTGTTAGGATTCAAAGGCGTATCCTCAACAAAATATCCAGTTTCCCCTAACGAACCGTACACTTCATCAGTAGAGATTTGAATAAATTTTTCAATTTGATTTTCAAGAGCAGATTCTAATAGTGTTGTTGTACCTAATATATTTGTAGAATAAAAAATTTGTGGATTTGTAATACTGCGGTCAACATGAGATTCTGCGGCAAAGTTAACAATACTGTTAATTTCATATTGATTTATTACGTAACGAAGCAATTCTTTATTTTGAATATCCCCTTGAATAAACCAGTAATTCTTTCTGTCTCTTATCTCTTCTACATTCAATAAATTCCCAGAATAAGTCAATAAATCGTAATTAATAATATTATAGTGCGGGTACTTCTTGACTAAAAATCTTATGAAATTACTGCCAATAAAACCTGCTCCGCCTGTTACTAAAATATTCATATACTTTTCTCCCTAAAATGAAAATTATGATTAGAATCTTGTAAAGACGGCAATGACTGGTCCTTGTCGGATAAAATGGGGGATTGAACCGGCCAATCAATTCGCAGCTCTTCATCATTCCAGCATATTCCACTATCATATTGAAAATCGTAATATTCATCGACCTTATAGATGACAATTGTGTTAGGGACTAATGTACAAAAGCCATGTGCATACCCTTTTGGCACAAGCAGCTGCCGATGATTATATTCACTTAGTATAAATCCTTGCCACTTTTTATATGTGGGGGATTCTTTTCGTAAGTCCACGATTACATCAAATATAACTCCTTGCACTACTTGTACGAGCTTCGTTTGAGCTTTAGGATTTGTTTGAAAATGCAAGCCCCTTATTGTCCCTGCTTCCACCGATTTTGATATATTGTCCTGAATGAATTGATACGGCATTTGTAATTGTTCAAAGACTTTTTTGTTGTAGCTTTCCTTAAAGAATCCTCTATAATCCTTATATACATCTGGCTCTACAATGTTTACATTATCGAATAAAGTTTCAATTACTTTCACCCCTGTCATCACCTCTATTCTTCGGGCTTCTCATCAAATTCTTCTCCAAATAGGATGTCTTTTGCAAGCTTATTGGCATAACAAAGAGAATCATGAACCACTCCATCCCCCCCCCCCGGAATATACCATAGATCAATACTCACATTTAAAGATACTTGTTATTTTAATTTATTATTACTAATTCACCGTCAGAAATTAAGTGGTTACTAATGGGACATAGACGTGATCTTGTAATCCCTTCTTCTTGTAAAATATCGCCTTAACCGATAGATAACTATTCACCCACGAATAGCAGAATAAACATATCTCTTTATTTATTTTACTTTTTAAACATGATATATATGCTGGTTATAACCATAAGGTATTAATCAAATCCTGTACAATTTTAATTTCTTCTATTCATTTCATTGCTAATTCTAAAACGACATAAAACGTCCTACACTAAGTCCCAGCTTAACTTGGTACATACAAAAAAGCAGCCAGCTGTTTCAAGTCAGTTGCTCGATTTTTAAATATATAAGATATTTAAATTGTTATAAAAGGGTGTATTTACTAAGATATTCTTCGCACGAAAATCTATCTATTTTCATATATTATAAGTGTTATTAAATATCAACTTAATTGATGAAAAGGAAGGAGCATTTGTCTATGGTTCTATCAATATGCAAAAGTAGCATCTGTCGCCAGTTCTCCAACATACCACTTGGAACTATAATAACGGTCGTAGGTAAATCCGGTTTTGTTTATGGACCAGCCAAATTTACAAACTTTAATAACTGGACTGGCATAGTCACATTAGAAGAAGATTTACCATCTCCAAGTGTGACGAATATTATAGAAATTAGTTGTAATAATATTGAGAGCATCATAATAGCAGATTAGAAAATGACTGTTACAAATTGGTGATGTATAGTGAAGTTATTGTATATCTCTTCTGGTTATCACGGTATTTACGATTATTTAGATCAAAGTATACAAACTGGGCTAAACGATAATGGTTATGAATGGACCTCCTTTCATCCATTAGAGCCCCTAGAAAATCTAAAGTCTATTGTTACCACGTTTCAACCACAGGTGGCCCTAACTATATTAGGAGACTATCTTTCTGTACAGGCTATTCAATATTTTAAAGAAAATAGTGTTAAGCTAGCATGTTGGATGACTGAGGATCCTTATTATTTTGATAAGACTCATCAAATTATTAATAGATTTGATTATATCTTTACCATCGATACAGGATCTCTAAAACACTATCAATTAGTTCATCCAAATGCCTATCATTTACCCTTAGGGACAAATTCTGCAACTTTTAACCCCCGTATTCTAGTGGACCATGCATACAAAAGTGATTTGCTCCTTGTAGGATATCCATATCCCACAAGGATAAATCTCATCCATTTTCTCTTAAAAAATACAAACTATCATATCCGCCTAGTTGGGAAAGGGTGGCGTAATAGACTGCAAAAACTCTGGAGAAACAACCCCAAAGTTATGATTAAAGATGCATGGGTAGATCCAGAAATGGTTTCTTATTTTTACAACGGAGCCAGCATTGTATTAAACCCTCATCGAAGCCACAATTTCTTGCATAATCAAAATACATCTGGAATTATTAGCGAAAGTATTAATAACCGAACGTTTGATATTGCAGCATGTGGAGCTTTTCAACTAATAGAGAAAAAACCTAATCTTCGTTCTTTCTTTACTGAACAAGAAATGATATCTTACCGGGATTATGAAGATTGTCTGTGTAAAGTGGTTACCTATATGAATAATAAAGAAAAGAGACAGATTATCGCTCAAAAGGCTCGAAAACGAGTAATAGAACAGCATACATTTCGTCAAAGAATTAAAGAAATGATGAGTATCATTCAATCATAAAAATCATATTCTATCGCAGACATAATTTATCGAAAAATAAAATCTTAAAATCCATTCATTATGCTCCAAACAACTTATGCTTGAACTCAATCTTATTTGAAGCAAACTTTACTTTTCACATTTGAACAAGAAAAATCATCGGTTATAATATCGATGATTTTTCTTGTTATAAAGTATTTCCTCACTCCGTCTTCCCAGGAATATATAGATGGAAAGTTTTTAAAATGCAACAAGAGATGTTCCACAATCAAACTCACTCGCAGAAATTGAAAAAAGGGTGAATGTTATGTTGTTTCACTGAAAAATTTCTTTTGCAACTCCATATCTTGTTCCTTTCCACCAAGCCTATCTTTGTATAAACAACACAATGGATAACAATATTCGAATCCATTTCCTATGAAATTGATATCACTTCCGGGATAGTTGCAATATGCATTTCTTTTTTTATATCCAACCTCTTAAATTGTGTTGTCAAATCCATTCCCAAAATATAAATCTTTTGCCAGCGTGTTTGCCCTGTAGAGGGAATCATGGGTTCCAGCGTCAGTCCACCACTCCTTTAATATGTCATAAGTTAAAGTTCCTCTTTTAATATACTCGTTGTTCAAGTCCGTTATTTCCAATTCACCTCGGTTAGACGGTTTTAACTTTTTAACCATCTCAAATACATCTGCATCATACATGTAAATTCCGGTTACTGCATAAGGACTTTTTGGATTCTTTGGCTTTTCCTCTATTTTTACAATATAATCGTCCTTTATTTCAGGAACTCCAAATCTTTTTGGATCGTCAACCTCCTTCAAAAGAATTTTTGCCCCTTCTTTTTGTTTCTGGTATTTCTTTACATATTGGAGTAATACATCAGAAAATATATTATCTCCTAAAATAACAAGCATCCTATTATTACCAATAAATGTCTCACACAATCCTAAAGCTTGTGCAATTCCCCCTGCTGCTTCTTGTACTCTATAAGTAAATGAAACACCAAAATCAGTCCCACTCCCTAAGAAATTAACTACATTTCCCATATGTTCTTTTCCTGTTACGACAATGATGTCTGTAATCCCGCATTCTTTTAACTTAAAAACCGAGTGATAAATCATTGGATAACGTCCTACAGGCAGCAAGTGTTTATTAGTTACTCTAGTGATAGGGTATAATCGTGATCCTGTACCTCCAGCTAAAATAATCCCTTTCATAAGATTGCTCCTTTCCTCTATAAAAATCTAAAACGTAGCCGCATGTTTTAGTAAGAGCAGAGAAATATCCATATTTCCAAAGCATCTAAAGGTATCCTTCTGTATTCATCCTCAAATCAAACAGTGTACCAATAAAAGTTCTTTGCAATATTAATACAATTCTTTAGGACTTATTTTTATTCTTCATCTTTTAATAAATGCTTTTCTTGCTACGCACATGACACCTAATGAATAAAATCTTTTTATTCTTTTCTTGGATACCTCTATCTACTGAGATGCCTTTGAAGAGAACACAGTGAAGTAACAATAGTAAATTTCTTCATAACAATAGTTTCAAAAGAAAGATGCTGTATAAGTTGATTTATTATAAAAAAACACACGCTCTATAAACTTTGATTTTTTATTCTATAAAACAATAAAAACCCTTGATAACAAGGGTTTTTTATCTAACTAAGGAAGTTACATTAAGCTTCATAGAAAGAAAGGGCTCAACTTTTATTAGATGTTATTTCAAATAAATCAGGAGCTAATGTTCGAACACTCACTTCATTTTCATTCATTTCTATTGAATTCAATTTTTTGAAGAAACTTTTTATTTCATCCTCTGAAGTCAACGTATGATTCCCTTTTATTGTAGAGAGTGCTCTTACAGAAGATTCCTCGATGGAACTTTCACACGTTAAACTGATTTTATCTAATAAACTGATAATATTCTTATAAGCATAGTTTTCTTCATCCATGGCTCCATAATAATTTTTTGATAGAAATTTTTTTCCTTCATCCATTTCTCCTTTAGATAAGTAGAAGTCGATTAAGTTGAATACTTCACTAATATTTACTGATTTATGGGTAACTGCATTAGGTAAATATTTCTTCTCTTTTTCATAATCAATCGGCATATAAGCAATTACTGGTTTATCAAGTAACAAAGCTTCAATGCCTGTCGTACAACGATTGTGTATCACGACTTTCGAAGCTAAAATCCACATAACAACGTTACCATCATGGGCAACAAATACATTTTTATAATCCGACAATTCTTTTCGATAACTCTCTAAATTTTCATGAATATGAGGACGAACGACAATATTAAGATTCGGATATTTCTCACTTAATTCTTTAATTAATTGAATAAAATGTTCATATACCTTCTTTATATAACGTTCATTAGGATTAAATCCTCTTAAAAAGTGATTATATTGAGTAAATCTTGTATTCACTAAAATAAAGTCTCCAAACCGCTGTTCAATCATTTTAACTTCATCACTATATAAACCTCGGAACTTTTTCTTGAGTAAATCGAACCGTGGATGACCAGTTAAATGAAATTTTTGCTTAAATTTAGGAAAAATATTCGTAACTATTTCTTTATGAGCATCTCCCCAGCAATATACATGTTCGAGTATTTTAACATAATTATCATCTTTTCCAAGACGACTATAATTATTACTATTAAGGAATAATCCTTCTTCTTCATCTAATTCGACAATAGAATAGCCTAGTTTGTATGCATGATCCATATATTCTTTCCTTGCATCACCATAAGGAGTTCCCTTTGAACAAATGATACCCTTAGGTAATAACTCCAAATGAGAGAGAATAGGTGTATGTGTTCCCAGAATAATTCGATAATTCCCTTTAATTGCATAATAGGTTAAGAGTAATTTTGCGTCTAATTCCCTTGTTTTTGATTCGATTGGTAAGTAGAGAAACTTTTGTGACATAAACATCACCCCTTCTTATTTTTTCAATCAAAAATACTCGTGCCTTTAGTACCATATATTATATTTTTTCTTATAAAAGAAACCACAAAGATAATAATGAAAATTGTTGAATCGAATGTTCATGTTATAAACTTACTGAATACATTAATATTTACCTATCATTCATCCCTTTCCTGAAAAACTTTCAATTTTGTTGCTTTCTCGTTAATTTCTTCTCTGTTTTTTAATAATCTTTTTAATACGTTTAATATTTCAGTACTAGTCATATTATCAATAATCCATCCACATTGGTATTTTTTCACTCTTTCAGCAGGAGCACCTAGATTAAATGTAATAATAGGGTATCCCGATAACATCACTTCACTTGTTGTATATGAATACGTTTCAGGACAAATTGAAGGAGTAATAACCAATGCTATTTCTTTTTCAGCTAATATATATGATAAATCATCAACTTCATATCTCCCTGTTACTTCAAACTTGCCCTCATCACTTTTGCATGGGTTAAAATGAATATTTGTTATACCAATCACCTTTACGTTTATTGGTAAATTTTCTTTAATAATTAAATCCTTTAATTCATATATGATACTTGAGCCTTTTGGAAAATCAATTGCTCCCACAAAAGCAATATTTAAATCTTGTTTATTTAAAACATCCTTATTAAAAGTGTATGTTACTTTTGAATCAATGGAATGTTCTCTTACTTCTATCTCAATATCTTTATAATATTTTAAAAGAATTTCTTTCGTGTTATGACTAGGTGCTATCACATTTTTTGCCCCTACTAAAAAAGAATGAAACGCTTTTCTCCAATCTTCAATATTAATAGTTTGTTTTGGATATAATTTTGCAATACACCCCTGACAGATTTCTGGGTTTGTTTCAGCATTACAATATTTCTTTTGATGATTAATTAAATTATAGCTGGGGCAAATACAATAAAAATCATGAACATAAAAACAATAATCCACAAGTGAGTGTGTTATTAAACTGAACATCTTTTCAATTGGATACTTAAATAAGTGATTAATATAAATTAGATCAATTCTTAAAGCATTTAATAATTTTTTAAAATTAATTTCATTTAACCTATCGATGCTAAGTTTATAAATTATATTTTCTTCATGATTATGATCAGTTAAAATTACATAATCGGTTCCAGGTGTTAGTGTGAATACTCTTTGATCATCTTTTAATGTTTTTATATAGTTAGTTTGATATATTGAAGCACCACCGCCTAAACCGTGATCGATAAATAATATCCCCTTTCTGTAAGCATATTTATTAGCGACCATTACACTTTTCATAAATTCTCTTATATTTTTTATTGGATCCAAAGCTATGAATTTTTGTATTATCTTATTGTAATCTGGGTATCGATCAAGTAATTTCTTTAAATTATTTGCCATCATTTCTTTTTTACTACTGTTTATTTGATTAAAACTTACACCATGTTTGTGGTAAACAAATAAATTTGGAATTAATATATTTTTATACCCTTTATTACAAGCTCTCATACACCAATCGTTTTCCTCACCATATCCTTTTTCAAAAACTTCATCATCAAACATTCCAATATCATTGATAACACTTCGATTTAATGCCATACAAAAGCCTACACCTGTTGGAATTTCTATCCCTTTGTTAATAACGAATTTTGAAAAATAGGAATCCACTTCGTTTACAGTCATATTGTAGGGTAATTCATTATCTTGAACAAAATTAGGATAAGAACAAATTGTAGCACTATTTGAAAAAGGGGTAACTGATGAGACCTTATCATTTACTAGAATTGGATTAATTAAACGCTGAAAACAATGTGGAGGAATTTCTGTATCACTATTTAATAAAATGGGGTGATTTGTTGTTAAAAGTAAACCTTTATTAATACTTTTCACAAATCCAAGGTTTATCTCATTGTGTATAACCACTAATTTTTTTAATTTTCCAGGTAAGTCATGAGACTTCAAATTTTCTAGAAAACTATAGATTCTTTCATCTGAACTAGCATCATTAATCAAAAATAAATTAAAACGAAGATCTGCATTATTATATATACTTTCTATACATCTCTTTGTAAATTCATAACCATTATATATTGGTATAATTACATCTACTTCAATATCTTTAAATAAGCTATCATCGTATGCCATATAATTTAGCTCATTAAATGTTTCTAAACTAAATTGATTAAGTATAGAATCATTTAAAAAAGATAGTTCATCAGCTTCCTCATTTGTACTGGAAATAGATTGGATACATGTTGGCTTTTCGTAGTTCAAATTTAAAATCAACCCTTGTTCGTCACCATTTAAATATTTATCCATATGGAACTTAATTTCTTTTTCGTTTTTTGAATAATCCCAAATTCTCAAATTATTTACTTGTCCTTCAAAATTGCCATATGACCCATATCCTCCAATACTTCCTGAAACAAAGACACTAATCTTAGTACTTTTTAATCCTTTTTTTACAAAACTTCCGTTCACATATAAGTTTGGGGTTTTATTTTCATAAACAATAGCTATATGAGTCCAATTTTCTATTTCTATTTCATATGTGAGTAGAGGAAATAAATAATTACAGCTATATTCATATACCGTTATACCATTCGTTCCAACTGATACTCCAGCGCCCGATTGATCTTGTTGTTCAATTTCAGGATTTCCTGGACCAATAATGAATCTTTGACCGAAAATCCCATGCTTTCCTTCATTCGATTCCAAATTTAAGTTAAGTTCCTTTTGGGGTCTTATCCAAAACTCATAGGTAAAATTATTTTTAATATTTCTAAACAAATCCTTTGTCATTACTATTTCTTGCCCTTTGAAATTTAAAAATCCTTGAAACACATTGTTCACCCTCTCTTATATAATTCATTCTACAATTCAAAAAACAAAAACATTTAACTATTAAAATTAAAAGATGTAAATATTTTTTTATCAATGATGATAAAATTTTTATTACCATTTGAATTTTATAATTAATTAGTTATATACGACCGATGTTTTTATTAATTACTAATTAATGGTGTAAACTATGCGATCGAACAATAAAAATCGGACTTAGGCTTTTACTTTTATCATGCTATGTTTTGTTTGTCTTTTTGTATAGTTACATAGCCTAGCTTGAAAACAGATGATGCATTATGCTCTATATTTAATAAATAATCCCTTCTCTGAGCTTGGACGCTTATAAACCTGTAACACTTTTTGATTAAAAAACCTGATGATACCTCTTATATCTAAAAATGAGAATTTTGATTTCTAGCCTTTCAATAATATAAAAGAAACTATTTAACAGATTTATCATTTCCGGAACCAAGAAATAAATAAAAAACGGTAAAACACAGTTAAAAGTAAATTTCAATCTAGGTTTATTCACTATTTCGGTAAATTTATAAGGAAATATGGATATGATACCCAAACGTTTTTCTGAAGTAGTCATAGTAATAGATAAAGAAAATGTATTCAATAAAAAAGGCTGTGAATAAAATGGATTTAACAGAAAAAACAATTTTAGTTACAGGTGGAACAGGCTCTTTCGGTAAGAGATTTATAAAAAAAGTTCTGGAACTTGGTGTAAGCAAGATCATTGTCTTTAGTCGTGATGAGTTGAAACAATATGAAATGGCTCAAGAGTATACAGATTCACGTATTCGTTTTTTTATTGGGGATGTACGTGATAAAGCTCGTTTATACCGAGCATTTGCTGGGGTCGATATTGTAGTTCATGCAGCTGCTCTGAAGCATGTAGGTGCATGTGAGTACAATCCGTTTGAAGCAATTAAAACAAATATCTATGGTGCTCAGAATGTAATTGAAGCTGCTATAGATTGTGGTGTGAAACGTGTCATTGCTTTGAGCACAGATAAAGCTGCATCTCCAATTAACTTATATGGTGCAACAAAATTAGCATCAGATAAACTTTTTGTTGCTGCAAATGCTTATGCTGGGAAGAAGAATACTAGATTTTCAGTAGTACGTTACGGAAATGTCGTAGGAAGTAGAGGAAGTGTAATTCCATTTTTTAAAAGCATAAAAAAAACTGGGAAAATTCCTATTACGGATGAACGTATGACACGATTTTGGATAACACTTGATCAAGGAGTTCAATTTGTTATTGATAATCTTAAACGGATGAAGGGTGGGGAAATTTTTGTTCCTAAAATTCCGAGCATGAAAGTAACAGACTTGGCAAAAGTAATTGCACCCGAATGTAAAATTGAGTTTATAGGCATCCGTCCAGGAGAAAAACTTCATGAAACTATGATAACTGAAGATGATGCACGTCATACTTTGGAATTTAAAGATCATTATATAATTCAACCAGAATTTAATTGGTGGGATAAAACAAATTCAAGTGAAAGCAAACCGCTTCCAGAAGGTTTTAGTTATACAAGTGACAAAAATGAACATTGGTTAACAAAGGACGAATTAAAAAGATTAATTAATGAATAAGATAAGAGAATGACTTACATTAATTAAAACAATATATAAGGGAGTATTAATGATGATGAAGCATCTTCTAGCGATTCATGGAGGAAAACCCGTGCGGGATCATTATTTGCCATACGGCAAGCAATCCATTGATAAAGATGATATCCATGCAGTGATAAACGCTTTACAAAGTGATTTTATTACAACCGGTCCCACAATAAAACAATTTGAAGATCAGGTGGCAACATATGTAGGTGCAAAATATGCCGTAGCATTTTCAAACGGAACGGCGGCATTACATGGCGCCTGTTTTGCAGCGGAGATATCCAATGATGATGAAGTCATCACGACATCAATGACGTTCGCTGCCAGTTCCAACTGTGTTCTTTATCAAGGCGGAGTGCCAGTATTTACGGATATTAAATCCGATACTTACAATATTGATCCTGTGTTAATAAAAGATAAGATTACAGATAAAACAAAAGCAATTATACCTGTACATTTTACAGGACAGCCAGTTGAACTTGACGAGATTTTAAAAATCGCCCAAGAACACGACTTAACAGTAATAGAAGATGCAGCTCATGCATTAGGGGCTACGTATAAAGAGAAAAAAATCGGTTCAATTAGCGATATGACCATGTTCAGTTTTCATCCCGTCAAACATATCACAACAGGCGAAGGTGGAATCATTACAACAAATAATAAGGACTACTATCAAAAACTTCTTCAGTTTCGAACACACGGGATCACACGAGATCCCAACAATCTAACTGAGAATCATGGCCCTTGGTACTATGAAATGCAATTTCTTGGCTATAACTACCGAATGACAGATATCCAAGCTGCTCTTGGATTATCACAACTGCAAAAATTAGATTCTTTTATTGCTAAAAGAAAACAATATGTAGCAATGTATGATAAGGAGCTAAAAGATTTACCTGAAATTATTCTTCCAAAACAATTGAATCATGTTGATTCAAGTTGGCATTTGTATATCATTCAGTTAAATTTACCAATGCTAAAAGTTGATCGAAAAGAAATCTTTCAAGCGTTACAGCAAGAAAATATTGGTGTCAATGTTCACTACATTCCAATTCATTTACAACCCTACTATCAAAAATTAGGTTATCAAAAAGGAATTTGTCCTAATGCTGAAAAATTATATGAAAGTATCATTACTCTACCATTATTTTCAGAAATGAGTGAACAAGACGCTAATGACGTCATTCAAGCAGTTAAAAAAGTAATCAATTTCTATAAAAAATAAGTGAATAAAAAGGTGATGAAATGAAAGTTGCCGCTATTATTCAAGCTCGAATGGGCTCAACTAGACTTCCGGGGAAAATAATGAAGAAAGTTCTTGATAAAACACTATTAGAATATCAAATTGAACGAGTAAAAAGAGTAAAAACAATTAACCAAATTATCGTAGCGACTACTACAAATCAAAATGATAATCCAATCATTGAGCTTTGCGAACAACTTTCTGTTCCTTATTATCGTGGATCAGAAGATGATGTATTATCACGTTATTATGAAGCTACAACACAATTTTCTGTAGATGTTGTAGTTCGATTAACTTCAGATTGTCCCGTTATTGATCCTGATATTATTGATAAGATAGTTACTTGCTATTTAGAACATCAAAATAAATATGATTATGTATCTAACACATTAATCCGTACTTATCCAAGAGGTTTAGATACAGAAGTTATGCCCTACCGAATTTTAAAACAAACATATGAAGAAGCAAATCAGCCATCCTATCGCGAGCATGTGACTGCATATATATATAACACCCCTAAAACGTTTAAACTGTTCAATGTCCAGAATCACTTAGATGAAAGTAAACATCGCTGGACTGTAGATACGAAAGAAGACTTTATCTTTATAAAAAAAATTATTACAAAACTATATCCAGTTAATCCCCAATTTTCTTTCATTGATATTTTAAATTTATTAAAACAAGAACCAGACCTGTTTTATATTAATAGCCATATAGAACAAAAAAAACTGGAGATATAGTTTAAATGAACATACTCATTCGTGTTGACGCTTCTATAGAGATTGGAACAGGGCATGTTATGCGATGTTTAACCTTAGCAGAAGAGTTAAAAAATCAAGGACATCAGATCTCCTTTATATCTAGGGAATTGGACGGTCATATGTGTAACTTTATAAAATCTCAGGGACACACATTATATATGTTACCCAAAATGAAGTTAGTAAGAAATAATTGTAATACTACACATGCTCAATGGCTTCAAACGAGCTGGGAAATTGATGCTCAACAAACAATAGAAATGATACGTAAGAGCATTCGCTTTGCTGATTGGCTCATTGTAGATCATTATGCTTTAGATAAAAAGTGGGAAGAAAAGTTAAAGGAGTTCGCCCGCTATCTAATGGTTATAGATGATTTAGCAGATAGGTTACATATATGTGATCTACTGCTAGATCAAAATTATTATGCAAACATAGATCAAAGATACGAAGAATTAATCCCTATAAATTGTATAAAATTATTAGGCCCCAAATATGCATTGTTAAGATCCGAATTTTTAAAAGCACGAAAAAATGTAAGAAAAAGAACAAATCCCCTTAAAACAATACTCATATTTTTTGGTGGAAGTGATCCCACTAATGAAACTTCCAAAGTAATCAAAGCTCTAGAAGCAATAGAATATACGCAGCTTCTTATTCATGTAGTTATCGGTCGATCAAATCCTCAAAAAGATTTCATCCAAAATTTATGCAAAAAGCATCCAAATACGGTCTTTCATCATAATATTGATTATATGTCTAGCTTAATGAATGAAGCGGATTTAGCCATATGTGCTGGAGGTTCAACCACTTGGGAAAGATATTGTTTAGGATTACCCGCACTATTAATCTCAGTAGCGCATAATCAAGTTGAAATATGTAAAACAGTAGGAGATTTAGGGATTGATTTTTACATTGGAAAATCAGAAGAAATTTACGAGAAGGATATTTGTAATGCCCTTGAGATTGTTAGGAGCGGAAACTTTGATTTAGAGGGATCTTCTAGAAAAGCATTGGAGATTGTAGACGCTTTTGGAAAGACACGTGTAGTATCAAAGATTTTACAATATTAAATGTTAAGGAAGATATTATGAACATTCTATTATTAGGATATAAATGTAATAATTTGTACAGTTTTCTTAAATCATCTGGAAATAGTGTTGTTTTCCATGAAAATAGAATAGACATTCACTCACCTATTCTTATTAATATTGACTTTATCGTCAGCTATGGATACAGATATATGATTCCTCCTTCTATTATTGAGAAATTTAATAACAAAATTATTAATTTGCATATCTCTTATCTTCCTTGGAATAAGGGTGCTGATCCAAATTTATGGAGTTTCCTTGAAGATACACCTAAAGGGGTTACAATTCATTATGTGAATAACGGGTTAGATACGGGAGATATTATCGCTCAATCGGAAGTTCCCTACAAAGAAAATGATACATTAAAAACCTCCTACGATAGACTATGCCAAGAAATAGAACGACTTTTCATTGAAAATTGGAAATTTATTCATTCTGGAAAAGTTATGAGGAAACCGCAACCTTCTGGCGGTAGTTATCATAGATTAAAAGATAAAAAAATATATTTGCATTTACTTACTAATGGATGGAATACGTCAGTAAAAGATATAATCGGTAAAGCAAAAATGAATGGTTAAAAAGGAGAAGATAAAATGAATGAAATTGAAATTAATGGAAGGGAAATCTGTCGCAATCACCAACCATTTATCATTGCTGAAATGTCCGGAAACCATAACCAGTCATTAGAACGTGCATTGCAAATAGTTGAAGCTGCAGCAAAAGCTGGAGCACATGCTCTAAAAATTCAAACTTACACAGCTGATACCATGACACTCGATATAGATAACAAAGATTTTAAAATAGAAGATACAGATAGCTTATGGAAAGGAAACACACTTTACAAATTATATCAGAAAGCTTACACACCATGGGAATGGCATAAACCACTCTTTGATAGATGTAAAGAATTAGGTATAACCCTATTCAGCACACCATTCGATGAAACAGCGGTGGATTTTCTTGAATCTCTAAATGTCCCTTGTTATAAAATTGCTTCTTTTGAAAATACTGATATTCCTCTAATCTGCAAAGCTGCCTCTACCGGAAAACCACTTATTATATCCACAGGTATGGCTACAATTTCAGAATTAGATGAAACTGTCAAAGCTACCAGAGCAGCAGGGTGTAAAGACCTTATTTTGTTAAAATGTACGAGTACGTATCCAGCTTCTCCAGAAAACACCAACATTTATACACTCCCTCATATGAGGGATTTATTCCAATGTGAAGTGGGTTTGTCAGATCACACATTAGGAGTGGGGGCTGCAATCGCAAGTGTTGCAATGGGAGCGACTGTAATTGAAAAGCATTTCACTTTATCTAGAGCTGATGGCGGAGTGGACTCCACGTTTTCAATGGAACCAGATGAACTAAAATCTCTTGTTATTGAAACAGAAAGAGCGTGGAAGGCACTAGGGAAAATTTATTATGGACCAACTGATAAGGAAAAAAATTCATTAAAGTTTCGACGTTCTCTATATGTGGCACAAGATATGAAAGCTGGTGATCTTTTAACAACCGAAAATATAAAAGCCATTCGACCTGGCTATGGTTTGGCACCAAAATACCTTCCTATTTTACTAGGAAAAAAAGTAAAAAAAGATATTGCTAAGGGAACACCTGTAAATTGGGATTTGATTTAACGAAAAGCCTCTTAAAAACATAAAGTAAACCTCCTATCTCTGTAAATCAAATTCTCACATAAATTTCTTTTTACCTATGAAAGCATTTCCTATTTGGGGCTATTGTCATATTCCGTCAAACAGCCCCCTTCATTTAATATAATTGAAAAAAAGCCTCTAAAAACTTCTTTATCAACGGATGTTCTATCGGTCTTTAAGAGTCTATAATTCATCCATTATAGAACGATTTAATGCGACTCTTCTATATACACAATTATCATTTTTGAATTTGAGTTACAAAACACGATAATATCTTAATGCATCTTTTCCTCCTTTTCATTGAGGAAAAGATTAGAAAATCCCTTTATTTTGACAAACTACCGATAGATTACGCGCTTTTTCAAAAATTTCAACGCGATTTACCAAGAACTTCTGTAACAATTGTAAGACACTCCTACTACTAATTTCTTTCAAAATCCATCCCCCATTATACTTTTTTATTTGCTCAGCTGGCGCCCCCATATCAAATGCAATGACAGGATACCCTGAAAACATAACTTCATTGGTTGTATAAGAAAATGTCTCTGGACATATAGAAGAAGTTATAACGATAGCTATTTTATGTTTAGCCAAAAGATTAGAAATTTGTCTGTTATCATATGGTCCTGTTACAATAAAATGTCCGCTTGGGCTGACAAATCTCCTTTTATGCCTATCCGTTAATCCAATTACTTTTATAGAAAAAGGTAGTTTCCTCCTTTCAATTTCCATTTTAAGTCTATATAAAATGTACGATCCTTTATTTTTTTGTATATTTCCTACGAAGGCAACATTAAGCTTTTTTTCACTTGCAAATTCGGGATTATATGTATAGTGGATATTAGGAGATAAATGATGTTCCTGTACATCTATAACAATGTCAGGGAAATGTTTTTTTACAATTTCTTTTGTACTGTTGCTTGGAGCAATTACCTTCTGAGCATTTGATAAAAAAGATTTAAACTTTTTTCTCCAAGTTTGAATATCTGTTTCTCTCCCCCCACTCAAACACGTATTACATTTATTCACATCTGTTTCATTATTGCAGTAAGAACCATTTCTTTTAATCAAATTAACAAGAGGACATATACAAAAAAAATCATGTATAAAATAAATATAATCAATTCCAGAATATCGGATAAAATCTATAAATTTTAATATAGGGAATTCAATAATGTGATTTATGTAAATTAATTCAATATCCATTGACTTTAGTAGTAATCGAAAGCTATTTTCATTATAATTACGAAACTCTAACTCATAGTACAGGGTGCTTTCCTGATTCATATCTTCTATACGAAACATTCCAGCTCTAAACGTCATCTTATGAATTCTATACTTATGCTTATTCTGCTCAATATACGTATTTTGATAATATTCTACTCCTCCACCTATAGGATTCATCACAAATAAAACGCCCTTCTTTTTTGGAGCACCGTCTCTCTCCAACAATACTCTCCCTCCTTCATCTGAATTTTCCTATTTACCATTTATAATCATTTTCAATAATGAATAATAACTATTGGTAATTTATAAATATATATTTTCGTAAACAAAAATATTACACTATTTATTTTCACATAAAGTGAAACTTTAATCAGCGGAGTGTTTCTTCATCCCCCACTGATTATTAGCCCTCACGAATCGGGCTTTTACGGGCAGTTTATCCCCCACCTAACTTCTTTGCTTTTGCTGAATTTTGAGGTAGGGATATTACTGCCCGCGAATAGCGGGATAAAATAACAAGACAAGATTGTGCCTTCTGCTTCAAGTAACCGTTACAATAAGATGAATGATTACTACAGTTTATTCCTGTTATTTCGAGAAAATCACCCATGTTTTATTTTCCCAAACATTTTATATTCCCCATACATATACTGACCATATCTTTATTTAGAATACATGTATTCTAATATCAAATTTAAGGTTAGGTGAAAAAAATGGCAAATTGCACAGGTATAGCTTGTTTTTTATTTAACATTTGGCCACCAGGAACTATTATTACAATTACAACCAGATCAGGACAAATTATTGGACCCGCTTCTCTTATTGCGTTTTATTCTGATCTTTGCCTAGTTATATTAGAAGAAGAAAGTTCAATAACACCACCATCTACTAATATTATATTCATAAGTTGTGAAGATATAGAAAGTGTTACTGTCCCTTCTTAAATTAATGAACTGTACAAATTAATTTATATTTTCAACTGAAGAAAAAGGATCTCCAATCATTCTCACAATAAATCCAATCTAAAAAACAATTATTTCTAATCCTAAAAACATACATGATAAATACACTCTCTCAGGTTTAATTTTGTAAAATGAAATGATCGTTGTATCAGGCACAGCATACTTTTAGACAACACCTAGTATGAAAAAGTTTTTTCCTTATAAAGCTGAGACTTTCTTCCGCCTTTCTAACAAATGAAATTTGCAAAAAATCTTTGTGTGTTCTTGAATATTTCCTTGTACTATTTATAGTTTTATATTCAATTAGTTCTTTTATTTTCCCTTAGTACTAGTTCTTCCATCTAAAGCATAATAGAAAAACAAATAAGAATTACAATTCGTCTTAAATCAAAATAAGCATAAAAACGCCATCCTTTCCGCATATTTTTGCAAAAAGGATAGCGTTTTTTCTTTATGTTATATGGATGCGAGCTTATCTTAGTTTGATGAACATATGTGGTGATTTCCCGCCTAAAATATTACATCAAATTTTAATCCTACAGCTTAATAAAATTCTTTATTACCCTAAAATATGATACCCAGAATCCACATGAATGTTCTCACCAGTAACACCACTTGCTAGATCACTGAATAAGAATAACGCTGTGTTACCTACTTCTTCTTGTGTTACGTTACGACGAAGTGGTGCGCGTTCTTCGATTTGTTTTAAGATGCTGTTGAAGTCGCCAACACCTTTTGCTGATAGCGTACGGATTGGGCCTGCTGATACAGAGTTTACGCGAATGTTGTGTTGTCCTAAGTCGTTTGCTAAGTATCTTACGCTTGCGTCTAGTGATGCTTTTGCAACGCCCATTACGTTGTAGTTTGCTACAACGCGCTCTCCGCCAAGGTATGTTAATGTAACGATGCTGCCGCCTTCTGTCATTAATGGCTTCGCTGCTCTTGCTACAGCTGTTAATGAGAATGAGCTAATGTTTTGTGCAAGTAAAAAGCCGTCGCGAGATGTATCAACGAATTCACCTTTTAAGTCATCACGATTTGCGAATGCGATGCAGTGTGCTAATCCGTGAACAACTCCAACTTCTTCTTTAATAGACTGGAAGCAACGCGCGATATCTTCATCGTTTGTTACATCACATGGTAACACAAGTGATTGTTGTCCTTCTAATGATTCTGCTAGATCACGTACGTTTTTTTCTAGACGCTCACCTGCATATGTGAAAATTAAGTTTGCTCCTGCCTCGTGTAGTGAACGAGCGATACCCCAAGCGATGCTTCGTTGGTTCGCAACTCCCATTACGATAATGTTTTTTCCTTTTAAGTTGAGAAGATTCATTTATTTATCCCCCTAAATTTATTAAATAATATCAGTTATTAGTACCTGGTAATATATTTATAATATCACAAATATACGAGAAGGCAAAATAAAAAATCACCGATTCTCAGCAATGCGGGCTATTTCAACGTCATTCCCTCATTATATTTTCATCCACTTCGCATTTCTACCTTTACCAACGGGTTCAATTTTCTTTTGATCTCGCAAGGATTTTAGTACTCGGTTAATTGTTGCTTCTGCTACATCTGGACAAGCATTTCGAATATCTTCTTTTGTAAAATAACCAAGGCGATGTCTAATAAATTCTTCTACACGTTGGCTTTTATTTCCTCTCGTCGTTTCAATTGTTCCAACACGACTCTCTAATTCTTTCGCCAATCATACTTTTCGGGTTTCACATATAAATTACTGCTACGAAAATTCAAGCTGACCTACTCTCACTTCCTCCCTTTGTTTTTACTCGGCATGGGAGCCAAAATAGGCACTGACCGCTTCTACCCACAGGCGGATCCTCTCTCCCATCCAAAAAAGTAGTTTTTTATTTTGTATTTATGTAAAATCACACTTTTCGGCTTTCGTATCTAAATTACTGCTATGAAAACCCAAAGAGATCTACTCTCACTTCCTCCCTTTGTTTTAAACTTGGCATGGGGCTAAAATAGGCCCTAACCGCTTCTACACACGGACGGATCCTCTCTTCCATCCAAAAAGAGTGGTTTTTTATTTGTATTTATACAAAGTCACACTTCCATCACCAATCATACTTTTCGGGTTTAACATATAAATTACTGCTACGAAAACTCAAGCTGACCTACTCTCACTTCCTCCCTTTGTTTTAAACTTGGCACGGGGCTAAAATAGGCACTGACCGCTTCTATGCATGGTCGGACACTCCCTCCCATCTAAAAAAGAAAGGTTTTATCTCAGTTCTTCAATTTATATTTATATAATCTAACATCTCACACTCAAAATCCAAACAACATATTTGCAAACAGTCCAAAATCCGCTAATATGGTAATAGCGTCTTTTTTGTATTACGCAAAGAGCAATAGAAAGGACTACGTACGTTGAAAGATAAGAATTCTCAATATCGAATAGATTACATATTAATCCTGATTGTACTCGTAATCGGGGCTGTGAGTTGTTTTGCTATCGCAAGTGCACAACCATCTTTACCACCGGCTTTACAACAGGTAAACTTTGTTGCGAAACAAATTCAATGGTATGTCATTGGGGCCATCGCAATTTTTGCGATTATGGTTATTGATTTTGACCGATATAAACAAATCGCTTGGTACTTATATGGATTTGCGATGATTTTACTTATTGGACTTGAATTAAAAGTTCCTGGAGCTGTAACAATTAAAGGGGCTACTGCTTGGTACAGTGTTCCAGGCCTTGGTAACTTCCAGCCTTCCGAGATTATGAAGTTATTTTTAATCATTGTCGTTGGCCGCATTATCGTCAATCATAATGAAAAGTATCCGTTTCGGACGCCGCGTGAGGATCTCATTTTACTCGGCAAAATATTTGGCGCAAGTTTACCACCACTACTTTTAATTGCGAAAGAACCAGACTTAGGAAATACAATGGTTATTTCAGCGATGTTAGCAGCGATGATTTTAGTTTCAGGTATACGCTGGCGCTTTATTTTCGGTTTAGCTACACTTGTTATAGCGGCTGGTTCTGCGTTAACGTACACTTACTTTGCGCATACAGCATTCTTTAAAGAACATATTTTAAAAGAATATCAATTAGATCGTTTCTACGGCTGGTTAGCACCTTATGAATACGAAACGCAAGGGTATCAGTTAAGGCAAGCTGTTTTAGCAACCGGATCAGGTGAATTGCACGGTAAAGGATGGGAGAATGGTCAAGTATATTTCCCAGAACCGCATACAGATTTTATTTTTACAAACATTGCTGAGCAATTTGGATTTTTAGGAGCAAGTGTTGTTATTTCACTTTTCTTCCTCCTTATTTATCGAATGATTCATATCGCTTTAGAAAGTAATGATCCATTCGGTAGCTATTTATGTGCAGGAACGATTGGAATGTTTACATTCCAAGTATTCCAAAATATTGGGATGACAATTGGACTGCTTCCAATTACGGGGATTACTCTTCCTCTTATGAGTTATGGCGGTAGTTCCTTACTGACATATATGATTGCGATTGGTTTTGTACTGAACGTACGATCGCGAACAAAAACGTTTATGTTTGATTAGACCATATCCAGTGGGTATGGTTTTTTCTATATCCAATTTAGGTATACTAAGAAAAAACTGAGATGGAGGTTATAAAATGCAGTATGATATTATCGGAGATATACACGGCTGTTTAGAAGAGTTTCAAACGTTAACAGAGCAGCTCGGTTATAACTGGGATAGCGGTCTTCCTATCCATCCAGAGAAAAGACAACTTGCTTTTGTCGGAGATATTACTGACCGTGGTCCAGCATCCCTAAAAATGATTGAAATTGTATGGGAGCTTGTAATAAATAAAAAAGCAGCTTATTACGCTCCGGGAAATCATTGTAATAAGTTGTACCGATTTTTCATCGGACGTAACGTAACAATCGCACACGGATTAGAAACAACCGTCGCTGAATATGAAGCCCTTCAAACTCGCGAACAAAAAATAGTACAGAAAAAATTTATCGATCTTTACGAACAGTCACCTCTCTATCATGTGCTTGATAACAAAAAACTCATCGTCTGTCACGCTGGTATTCGCCAAGATTATATCGGAAGAAGTGATAAGAAAGTCCAAACTTTCGTATTATATGGGGACATTACTGGAGAAAAACACCCTGATGGTTCACCTGTCCGCCGTGATTGGGCGAAATATTATGAAGGAGAAGCTTGGATTGTATACGGACATACCCCTGTGGCAGAACCCCGTTTTGTCAATCATACGGTAAATATTGATACAGGAGCTGTATTTGGCGGGAAGCTAACAGCCCTTCGGTACCCTGAAATGGAGACCGTTTCTGTACCTTCTTCGATGCCGTTTGTGCCTGAGAAATTTCGTCCAATTACATAACTAAAAAATAAAGCTGCCCTCATGCGAAGGCAGCTTATTTTAATAATTCTTCCATATCTTCTGGCACATCCGCATGAAAGGTCATCTGTTTTTCTAAAATAGGATGATAGAAGGTTAAACTCGTACTATGGAGCGCTTGTCGTTTCATCTGCGACTTACTCCCCCCATACAAGTCATCCCCTAATAGCGGATGGCCTAAATATGCCATATGTACACGAATTTGATGTGTTCTTCCTGTTTCTAACTGCAGTGAGACTCTTGTTTTATCAGGAAATCTCTCTATCACCTGAAAATGCGTAACTGCTTTTTGACCGTCTTCACATACCATTCGTTCAATAATGCTATCGCCTTTTCTTCCAATTGGCGCATCAATCGTTCCCGACTCTTCTAGCAATTCTCCATGAACAATGGCTTCATATGTTCGTTTCACTTGTTTTTGCTGATGCTGTTTTGATAAAAGATGGTGAATGAAACGGTTTTTCGCAATCAGCATAAGTCCTGACGTATCACGGTCCAGTCTCGTTACAATATGCACCGTACTTGCAAGATTCTGCCTGTCATAATGATAAAGAAGCGCATTCGCAACACTTCCTGCCGGATGTTCCCTTGACGGAATGGTTGACATGTATGGTTCTTTATTGATTACCAGTACGGATTCATCCTCATACAGGACAGTCAGCGGAATATTTTCAGCCAGCATTCCTTCACTTCTCTCCTCAACTGGAAAAAACACTTGCAATTCTTCCTCGGCCTGTAATACGTGCCGAACCGTCGCATGCTTACCGTCAACTTCAATTGCCCCACCTTGAAACTTTATATCTGTCAAAGCAGCTTTAGAAATCCCTTTCGTTTTTAGAAATTCCCGAATGAGCATTCCCTTCTCTGCTTCTGTCATACACCATTTTAATGTAAATCTTCTCAAATACATAAATCCTCTCTATTCACCCGCAACGAACGAATCGCGAACACGTTTCCAAAATGGGAATGGGCGAAAACGAACGAATCTCACCTTCTCGTTTGCAACGCGGTATTGAATTGACTTTACGTCTTGATGAACCATCGTTAAATGATCGACCGTAATTTGTAAATTCATTCCTGCCGATGGCTTTAAAACACATGTATGGTGCTTCGGTAAAACAAGCGGTGAACCGACTGTACGGAACACACGGTTATTAATCGAAGCCATTTCCGCAATTTGTATCGCTTCAATCGAAGGATGAATGATTGCTCCGCCTAGCGCTTTATTATAGGCTGTACTTCCAGAAGGAGTAGAAATACAAAGACCGTCCCCGCGGAACGTTTCAAAATATTCTCCGCGAATTTCCACCTCTGTTACTAATGTTCCTTCTGCGCTTTTTACTGTCGCTTCATTCATTGCTAAATACTGCGATTCCTTACTTCCATTCACATAGCGAATAATGACTTCTAAAAGCGGATATTCCACCACTTGAAACGGTGTTTTCGCAATTGCAATCACAAGTTTTTCTACTTCTGTTGGCAACCAATCTGCATAGAACCCTAAATGTCCCGTATGTACACCAACAAAAGCTGTCTCATCTAATCGATTATAGTAACGATGAAACGCGTATAAGAGCGTCCCATCCCCCCCAACAGAAATTACAATATCGGGTTCCGCCTCATCCATTGTAAACCCAAAATCTTGCAAGTAATCTGTCATTGTACTTGCAAGTGCGTTTGATGATTGATCTCCCTTTGACATAATTGCAAATTTCATCGCCCAACACCCTTTAGTTTATGATTCGGATTCTTTCGCTTCTTGTTTGCGCGAAAAAACCTTTTGTGCTTCTTGAATTTCAAGACGAATCGAAGACATTTCTTCATCTAATAAAAATGCTGCTTCTGCCGCACGCTGAAGGCGCACTTTAATATCTTCTGGAAAACGCCCACTATATTTGTAATTTAAAGAATGCTCAATTGTTGCCCAAAAATTCATTGCTAATGTTCGAATTTGAATTTCAACTAATACTTTTTTCTCTCCACAAATCGTTTGAACAGGATAACTAATTACAACGTGATACGAACGATAACCACTTTCTTTCTTTTGCGTCACATAATCTCGTTCTTCCACAATTTCAAAGTCATTTCGTTTTCGAAGATATTCGACAACAGGCTTAATCTCATCAACAAATTGACACATCATCCGAAGACCAGCGATGTCCTGCATTTCTTCTCCGAGTCGGTCAAGCGGTACATTTCTCTTTTCCGCCTTATCAATAATACTTGCAACCGACTTTACCCGACCTGTTACAAACTCGATCGGAGAGTGTTCTGTTAACATTGTAAACTGAGAACGCATTCCTTTTAATTTCACTTTTAGCTCTGCCACCGCTTGGTGGTACGGCGCTAAAAATTCTTCCCAATTACGATTCATTTCAACCACCACCAAAGTCAATCCATTTGCTTATAGAAATACTTTTTCTACAGCCGTTACCAGTTCTTCTCCGTAATTTGCATTACCTTCAATATTTTCAATTAAATATTCTACTTCTTCTTTCAATTGCTCTAACTCAATTTCAATATTGTTTACGCGAACGAACATTGCTTTATCACTCTTCATTGCACCGTTCATTGCTTCCCAGTATGTATGCGGAATGCTTACATAAATGAAAGCTGATTCGTTTTCTAAAATATATAAAAATGATAAATGATCTGAGTCTACAAGTACGTGATTACGCGCCTTTAACTCCTCCACTTGTATTTCAATATTTTCCGCACAAAAAATAAGAGCATTCTCTCTTTCTTCTACGCTCTTAACTTGGATTTTATTTTGCATGCTCTAACTCCTCCATATCAACTTCCTGTCTTACTTCACACTATTATTGTATCATAACATGGACGCAAACAAATAAAACATTGAACCAAATTTGCGAAAAAGCGATAATGTCTAAAGAATTACTCTTAAGAAGGAGCTTATACAATGACACAAGAAATTGAAATTGAATTTAAAAATATGGTCACAGAAGAAGAATTTCAAGCATTATGCGATGTGTTTTCTATCGAATCATTTACAAAACAAGTGAATCATTATTTTGAAACACCTCATTTTTCTTTAAAAGCAGCAGGCTCTGCTCTTCGTATTCGTCATAAAGACGGAGCTTATACATTAACTTTAAAACAACCAGCTGAAATTGGGTTACTGGAAACTCATCAACCTTTAACAGCACGAGAAGCACAACTAATGATGGAAACAAACGGGCTCATTCCAGGCCCTGTAGCAGATCAACTACATGCCCTGCAAATCCCTGTTTCTACTTTAGCTTATATGGGAAGCTTAACAACAGAACGAGCAGAAACTACATTTAAGGGCGGCACACTTGTATTTGATCATAGTTTCTATTACAATCACGATGATTATGAACTTGAATATGAAGTACAAGATGAAGCAGCGGGCAAAGCTGATTTCCTCAATTTATTGAACAAACACCATATACCTGTTCGCCATACAAAAAATAAAGTGCAACGCTTTTTTCTTGCCAAACAAAACAAAGCACGCTAAAGTGAAACTTCCATTAGTAGAAGTTTTTTCTCACTGACCGTAAGAGCCCTCACCAATCGGGCTCTTACGGTCAGTCCTTCCCTCTTTGTTTTTTCTTCTTTGAAAAGGAAGGTTACTGATTGTGAGTAGCGGGGTAAAATGAAACTTCCATCAGTAGGTGCTTTTCCTACTAATGGTTCACCTTTACCAATGTTGCACGTATATTTAGCTTTATCTTAAGGAAAAAATGGGCAAAGGATTACACGAGAGCTGTTTAGTTGCTCTTCGTGACAATCCATTGCTACAATAGATATACATTTGATGGAAAAAGGAGTTTATACAGGATGAACAAGCAACCGATGACACCATTTGAAGCAATTGGCGGTGAACAAGGCATTGCAGCATTAGTCGATACGTTTTATTCCTATGTCAGTAAACACCCTGACTTATCTCCCATCTTCCCAGACGATTTGACAGAAACAGCCAGGAAGCAGAAGCAATTTCTAACGCAGTATTTAGGTGGACCGAATTTGTATACAGAGGAACATGGTCACCCTATGCTAAGAGCACGCCATCTCCCTTTTGAGATTACACCAAAGCGCGCGAAAGCCTGGTTAGCATGTATGGAGAAAGCAATGGAAGATACAGGAGTACAAGGGCAGATTCGAGAATTTGTTTTTGAACGTTTAGCATTAACTGCTCAGCATATGGTCAACACTCCAAACGAAACAGGTGAAGCGTAATGGATAAACAGGAAGCAAAGCATATGCGCATTCCTTCTCTTTCCAAGTGCGAACATAAATCTGTGGAAGCCTATTTGTTTATTGATCCACTTTGCAAAGATTGCTGGGAAATCGAACCAGTCATCATTAAATTATGGCTCGAATACGGAAAATATTTTTCGATTCGGCACATATTAACCGGAAAAGTGGAAGGGGCAATCGCCTCCCCACACAAATGGAATAAACCTGCTAATATTCGATTTGTGTGGGAAAAGACAACAAGTTTGCACGGCTTTTCATGCGATGGAAAAGTACATATGCAGGACGCCTCATCTACACCGTATTTAGTTTCTATGGCAATTAAAGCAGCCGAGTTGCAAGGTCGAAAAGCAGGTTCGAAATTTTTACGGAAACTTCAAGAATACATTTTTCTTGAAAATGTATCAAAACCAGATTTGGAATCACTACTTGCATGCGCACAGCAAAGCGGTATTGATGTAGAGGAATTTAAAAAAGATTTGCATTCGATTAGTGCAAAAAAAGCATTCCAATGCGATTTAAAATTCACAAATGAAATGCACATCACCGAAATCCCTTCTCTCGTATTCTTTCATGCAAATTCAGATGAGGAAGGCATTAAAATTACAGGAATTTATTCATATGATGTATACGTACAACTCTTAAAAGAAATTGTAAAATGTGATATCGAGCCTGCTCCGTTGCCACCACTAGAGGGATTACTAGAAATGGTTCAATTTATGTCATCAAAAGAAATTGCATTTATTTATAACTGCTCAGAGCAAGAAATAGAACGAGAACTAAAAAAATTGTCATTGAAAAGAAAAGTACGAATGATTGAAGTGAAATGCGAACGTTATTGGAAATGGATTACAAAAGAAAAAGACCTGGTGTAAACACCAGGTCTTTTTCTTTACGGCTTATAAAAATATTAAAGGGGATGGGAGAAATTTTCACGTTCAAACAAAGGGGTATATGTTTGTATGTGAATTCGTTCACGCTTATTATATTACAAGATTCGACGTCAGATGACAACCCTTTTTGTCGAATTTCACACTTTTGTCACATTCTAAACGTTTTCATTACTGAATAAGCTTTAAAAAGAAGCTTTTCAGGAGGGATTTTATGAAAAAAACACATATCTTCTTTCTACTATTTGGCATTTGTATTTCTTTTTTTCTGTACATTCTTTCACTATTACAAGCATTTCCAAAGATGATTGCCTTGCCTCTTTTATTCGCAATCATTGTAATTAACCTCTCGTATTTCAATCATAGGAACCGTTTCAAAGGCTTCTAAAAAGAAAGCTATGTTAAATTTCTCTGTTGATATTCGAAAACAACGAACGATTGCTCTGCACACAAAAAAGTACGAGAGCGCGTTGTTTCAAATGGCACTGAAGGACATCATCCAAGAAATTAGAAAGTTAAGCACAGCAGATCAATACGGTCTGAAAGAGTTCCTTGACCAAATCAGGCCTCGAAATGACGACACAACAGTCAGTAAAATGATGGTTGAAAACTGTCTGTTCTCAAAGGAAGCGACGTATGATAAACTTAAATTGTCAGAATTTACAAAACAACAATCGTTTAGTATTCCGTTAAAGGCAGTTTAACGGAATACAACGTTTGTAGGACTAGCAATATAGGATTTCAATTGTTAAACATTATTAAAAGTGGGTGGAAGGATTGAATTTTAGTAAAATGGGATTTGAAATGATAGACCTTGAAGAAAGCTTAGATTTTGGATTTGAAGATATAGTAGATTTATCCAGGAGATGTAAGTTTTCTGATTGCACACATACAAACGAGCCACACTGTGCAGTTAAAAAAGCCATTTCTGACGGTACTCTTTGTGAAGATACATTTAATGGCTATTATAGAAATAAAAACGAGGCAGAATATGTTTCTAAACAAAAGAATAAAACGAAGGCTGTTGACTATATGAAACAACTGAAACTCTTTCAAAAATCTTAGTTAAGATGAAATTGATAAAGTGAAACTTTAATCAGTGGGGGTTTTACGGCAGTTGATCCCCCCACCTACCTTCCTTGTTTCTCTCTGAATCTTGAGGTGGAGGTCTTACTGCCCGCGAATAGCGGAATAAATAATCAACACGATAGTTTAACATCGCCTTTGACTGATTTTTTTATTTAATAATCGGGGGCTTTAACGAAAAAAGGGAACTCCATAAATAGGTGTTCCCTTACTTTTTACTGAAATCAACAATATTATTTAACATAGCTAAAAAGAAAGAAGACGAGAATCTCCACTCCCGCCTTCCCTCTTTCGCTATTATTTACCTTCAAATAATAGCGCTTCTAATTCATTTAACTTCTCTTCAAATACTTGTAATGCCTCTTTAACAGGCTCTGGTGATGCCATATCTACTCCTGCTTTTTTCAATACTTCAATTGGATAGTCGGAGCTTCCAGCTTTTAAGAATTCGTTAATATAACGCTCTACGGCTGGTTTTCCTTCTTCTAAAATTTGTTTTGATAAAGCTGTTGCCGCACTAAATCCTGTTGCGTATTGATATACATAATAATTGTAATAGAAGTGTGGAATACGAGACCACTCTAAACCAATTTCTTTATCGATGACTAAAGCATCTCCAAAGTATTTTTTATTTAAATCATAGTAAATTTCCGTTAACATATCTGGCGTTACTGCATGACCTTCTTGTACCTTTTTATGAATGATGTGCTCAAATTCTGCAAACATTGTTTGACGGAATACTGTACCGCGGAATCCTTCTAAATAATGATTTAATAAATACAAACGTTCTTTCTTATCTTCTGTCGTTTTTAATAAGTAATCATTTAAAATTGCTTCGTTACAAGTTGATGCAACTTCCGCAACGAATATGGAATAGTCACCATATACATGTGGCTGTGTTTTTCTTGTATAGTAGCTATGCACAGAATGACCAAACTCATGTGCAAGTGTAAATAAATTATTTACATTATCATGCCAGTTCATTAAAATATACGGATTTGTTCCATATGCACCCGATGAATACGCACCGCTTCGTTTTCCTTTGTTTTCATATACATCTACCCAGCGGTTTTCATATGCTTCTTTCAAAATCTCAACATACTCATCACCAAGGACGTTTAATGATTTTAATAAAATTTCTTGCGCTTCTTCGTATTTCACATTCATTTTCACTTCTGGTACAAGTGGTGTATATAGATCGTACATATGTAATTCCTCTAGACCTAATGCACGTTTACGAATATCAATATAACGGTGCAATAAATGTAAGTTATCATTTACTGTCTCAACAAGTTGGTCATATACTGTTTCAGGAATATTATTATTGCTTAACGCAGCTTGGCGTGCAGAATCATATTTACGAACACGCGCGTTGAAATTATTACGTTTCACTGCACCATTAAGTGTGCTTGCAAATGTATTTTTATATTTTCCATACGTTTCGAAAACAGCTTGGAATGCATCATGACGAACACGACGATCATCACTTTCTAAAAATTGAATATAACGGCCGTGCGTTACTTCTACTTCCTCACCATTTTCATCTTTAATAGATGGGAATTTTAAATCTGCATTATTAAGCATACCAAATGTACTACTTGATGCACTCATGACTTCAGATGCTTCTGCTAACAATGCTTCTTCCGCCTCTGACAGTACATGCGGACGCTGACGTGTAATTTCTTCTAACGCATGTTCATATACGCTTAATTCTTTATTTTCTTGTAAGAACGACTGTAATTGTTCTTCTGAAATTGTTAAAATTTCAGGAACGATATACGCCATGCTGCTGGACGCTTGAGAATATAAGTTTGTTGCTCGATCATTCAGCGCTTGATAAGCAGAATTTGTTGTATCTTGGTCGTAACGCATATGAGCATATGTATATAATTTTCCTAATCTCATTGAGACTTCATCTTCATATTGTAAAGCTTCTAATAATGAATCAGCAGAATCACCAAGTTTCCCCTTAAATTCAGTTAACTTTGGTAGTAATTCTTTTACTGCTTGAAATTCTTTTTCCCATTCTTCATCAGTTTGGAAAACATCTTCCAAACGCCATGTGTTCATTTCTTCAATCTCACTGCGGTCTGGCAATGTTTTTGCTGTTTTTTGATTAGACATCAATAAAAACCTCCTTTTAATCTCTACTAGTACAATTCGATTCTGCTTATGTAATTCCTTCAGGATACTCCTTTATTATATCCGCTTTTCCTTTTCCCATGTTGTACTTTGTTTCGAATAAAGATAGCGCATGCGACAAACAAATCGCATCGTATTCTTTGATTTCTCCTTCTGTTTTCGGCATCATAAATTGCCTTATTTTTCGGTACTTATGCACATCCACCTTTTCAATCATTCCCGCTTTACATAAAAATGTTACATACTCTACGATTGCGAATTGCCATACATTTTGCGAAAAATACGGTAACGTGCGCCTCTGAATACTACGCTTTTTATTTACATAGTAAAAAACAGCATGTAATGAAAAATATTCTCCAATTTTAAATTTGCCAATAAAGTCTATACAAAGAAAAGCCTGCCATACAAAAGGATGCGTTTGAAATGCAAATGCAGATGGAAGAGGAACACCAATTTCAGATGGAAAACAAGAGGGAGAAAGGTGATATTGATATAGAAGATGTAAAAGTGATTTATGACTATAATTCCATATTGGAAGGACATTCGTTCGAAAGTAGGTCTTTTTATTCTGCCATTCCCGCTCCAATCGTTCTTTCGTAATTGGTGCTTGGCAAAAGAGTTTCTCAAAAGTGATGGTACGTACCGGGCAATAAATGATCTGTGATAAATAAACCTTTGCAGAAAACGGGGTAAGAAGTTCGCATTTCAGAAATGATTTTTCATTTGGACAAAAAAAGAGAAGTGAAGGCTGAGGATAAGATTGTATGCAGAGAAAATGAAACGAGGATAATGAGATCCAATAAGCAGAGTGCCTTTTCAGTTGATTTCCACCTAATATCCAAATGATTTGTATCCCTATTTCCCAATAGGAACGCGTTCGTTTTAATAACTGCTCAGTGGATAAAGAGGCACATTGATATTCAATTGCAATCTGTCTTCCTTTCATTTCAATAAACAGATCGGGTCTTTGGCGAATCTCTGGGAGGTAATGTTCGATTTTTACATGAAATCCTTGCGACTTGAGCCATCTATATAACTGTTCCTTCCCGCGCATATGATAAGCGGATTCAGGCTCAGATGAAACGAGGCACTGATTTAATTTTTTATGAGCAAAATGCCATCTCTTTTGCTTCCCTAACTTGAGCTGCACCTCTCGCCTGCAAATCGGGCAAAAAAAGCGTTCCTTCTTTCGCATTGCAAGTAGCTCCTTTTCATTGCAGCTTTCAAGAAGGTGAACTTTCCCTCCATTTTCTCTCCTTGCAACAAACATAATACCACATCCTTTCTATACCGCTTTGTATTCTACAATTCATTACAAATTCCTTTTTAGACAAAAAGAGGACGTCCTTGTAAGAACATCCTCCTCATAATAAAGGTGATAATAAACGATATGCCGATTCTACAATTCGCTTATGAAGGCGGCGTTTATGAAAATGATCCACATGAATTTCACTGGATTCTTGCAAATCCTCTTCAAAATCCTTAACAAGCTTTCGAATACTATCTGTATCATATAAAAAGGCATTCACCTCAAAGTTTAAATGAAAGCTTCTCATATCCATATTCGCTGTCCCAATTGATGCTAAATCAGAATCGACAATGACAATTTTACTGTGAAGGAAACCTTTTTCATATTCGTATACCTTTACCCCTGCATCTAATAACTCCGGAAAATAAGACCTTGATGCATAAAACACCGTTCGTTTATCCGGTTTACTCGGCATTAATAAACGGACATCAATGCCCGCAAGAGCTGCTACTTTTAATGCAGATAAAATATCATCATCTGGAATAAAATAAGGTGTAGCAATCCATATAGACTTCCTTGCCGAAGCGATCATCGCAAAATAAAGATGCTTAATTGTCTCCCATTTATTATCTGGCCCACCTGCGACAAGTTGGACACCGCCCCAATGATCGCCATCCACTGCTTCCACCTGTAAATACTCAGGTGCTAATACTGCTTCCCCTGTCATATAGAACCAGTCTTGTACGAATATGAGTTGCAGGCTTTGAACGGCCTCACCTCGTAAATACAAATGTGTATCTCGCCAAAATCCAAAATATTTATTTTTCCCTAAATACTCATCACCAATATTCAGTCCGCCCACAAAACCTTCATTCCCATCAATGACAACGATTTTTCGGTGATTTCGATAATTAATTTTATCGTTCAAAATCGGAAAACGCACTGGAAAGAAAGGAATCATCTCGACACCTGCATCGTTTAATTCATCGATATAAGCATTTGACAGCTTAAAACTTCCAACCGCATCATATAAAAAACGGACGGTAACACCTTCCTGTGCCTTCTGAATTAAAATGTCTTTAATTTGTGTACCAAGCTTGTCATCACGTACAATATAATACTCCATATGGATATGATGCTTCGCTTTTTGCAATCCTGCTAAAATTGCTTGAAACGTTTCATCCCCATTCGTTAACACTTTTGTTTCTGTCTGAAATGAAATATTTAACGCACCAAGCCGATCCGCTAAACGAAATAGCAGTTCTTGATGTTTATGATTCTGTAAAATGCGTTCTTGATAATCTTCATGTCCTTTGTACTGTAAGAAAGCTTGTTCATCCAAAAGAGCCTTCTTTTGAAACATTCGTTTTCTGCGGAAATTTTGTCCAAACAATAAATACGCAAAGAAACCAAATACAGGAAAAATACCGAGTACAATTAACCATGTCAATGTTTTAGATGGATGCCGATTTTCCAAGAAAATAACACAGCCAATTAAAAATGCAGAAACAGTAAATACAATACTTATAAATCCTAAAAACGAAATATCCTTTATGCCTATAACATCCGAATAAAATGCTACATCAATAAACATTCGTAACGAAACAAACACTGTGAATAAACCTAGAAAAAAGAAAAGTAACTTTAATGTATTTTTCATTCCTACCCCCCTTACTTACATAGCTTTTCTACTCTTATCATACCCATCATATAAAAAGCCGATTTCATAATATTGAAATCGGCCTACGTTTTAGGAGGAAAATGACTGCGAATCGTCTCAAGTGCGTGTTCTTTAACAACCTGTTTACCGTACTCACTTACACGGTGAACCGTTAAAGTAGACTCTTCCCCATATTCTAAAATAACACTTAGAATACGGTCAATTTCTTCTTCATCGTGTAGCACTTCATCAAATTCAACATATACATAATAGCGGTCTTCAAACGAATACAATTCATCTTTTATATCTTCAAATATAAGACGATGACTTAACGAAATAACGTCTTCAAAATCATCAAATTTAATTAAAAAGCCAAATGTTCCATCTTCGTTAAAGTTTGTTCCCGCTTCCATCTCTTCCTCTAACTCTTGTTGAAATAGTGATTCAATCCGCTCATCTAGAGGAATATCAATGATTTTATCTAGACCTATTGGTAATTCTAATTTTTGTCCATCTTTTGAAAGCTGTGCTTTCGTTACAAGTACTTCAATGCCTTTATCCATCGCCTGTACTTGGATCCATAGTGGCCCATCAATAAAGAAATCATCATGATCGCGAGCTTCATCCATCATTTCCCAAAACAATTGTTCGCTTCGTTCACGATTGTACCAAATCTCTTCTCGATTAAACCCTCTATCTTCTATATCAACGTACGTAATAAAAAACTTCATCGTATGATCGTTAATTCTTTCAATGTCCAAAATCCAACTCTCCCTTCCTATTCGGAATTGTTATGAAGGGATTCCCCACTCATATGACAAATCAATAGATTCTTGTACTTTCATTTTATGATAAGATTCTCCAGAATGGAAATAAAATCGTTTCATTTTAGAAAAACAGTCATTCGCCTAGATTATTCTATGCTAATACATCATACTTCCTTCCTCTTATATATTCCATTATATACACTTGCGATATAAACTCCCTCATTCCTTCTTAATAAAAAATCGGACATACAATTCCACCTAGCGCCGTACAATTGTAATAGAGCTGGTCAAGCTTTTTCGTTTCATACATACAGCTGCACCTATATTACTGATTAAAACAGAATAAATGGAGGAAAAATGATGGAGTTAGATTTTTTGACATCTATACTAATGATTGTCGGTATCGATGTTGTACTAGGCGGTGATAACGCAATTGTAATTGCGCTTGCAAGCCGAAACTTACCTGAATCTAAACGGAATAAAGCTATTTTTATTGGTACGGTCCTAGCAATCGTGCTGCGAATTCTCCTTACAATACTTGCTGTATACTTACTCGATATTCCCTTCTTACAACTTATTGGCGGCATCTTACTTACACTGATTGCCGTAAATTTACTAACCGACAATAATAATGACCTTTCTTCTATACAAGGAAAAACGACATTATTTCAAGCAATCCGTACAATTGTATTTGCCGATCTCGTTATGGGTTTTGATAATGTCCTTGCGATTGCTGGAGCGGCTCATGGAAATTTTACACTCGTAATTATCGGATTATTAATTTCCATCCCTATTATTATTTGGGGAAGCAAACTCATCTTACTATTTATGGAGCGGTTTCCTTTTCTCATTTATTGCGGAGGAGCAGTTCTTGCTTACACGGCTGGCAGAATGATCACCCATGAAGCGAGACTTGCGAACTTTTTCCAGCATAACCCGACCTTTGCAACAAGTATACCCTTCCTCTTTATTTTCACAGTATTAACAATCGGGTTTATTGTTCAGCATATCAAATTAGGGAATGTAAAGTAAAACTTGTATTTCTTGATTTGATATAGATTTATATAAATCCAAATTGAAAAACCAACATCAAACCATTCTTTTTGGGTGGAAGAGAGCATCCGGCCATGCATAGAAGCGGTCAGTTCCTTTTTTCGCCCCATGCCATGTAAAAAACAAAAAGAGGAAATAAGTGGAGAACTGTTTTTGTTTTCATAGCCGCAGCTAATGTGTCGAAAAATCAAAATGGAGTTATCTACAAATACTGAGACAACTACTTAATATATGAGAAAACCTTCTACTGTAAGGTAGAAGGTTTTCATATACAAAACTTTTAATATTAATTTACAAGACGCTGTGCCTCACGTAACTGAAATGTTCTTACTGTACGTGGTAAGAAACGACGAATTTCATCTTCGTTATAACCTACTTGAAGACGTTTTTCGTCAATCATAATAGGACGACGTAAAATGCCTGGGTAGTCACGAATCATCTTATATAAATCTTGAAGTGGTAAAGATTCTAAGTTAACGTTTAACTCTTGGAAAACTTTCGAACGAGTTGAAATAATCTCATCCGTTCCGCTTTCTGTCATCCGTAAAATTTCTTTAATTTCCTCAATCGTTAATGGATCTGAGAAAATATTACGTTCTGTATAAGGAATATGATTTTCCTCTAGCCATAATTTCGCCTTTCTACAAGACGTACAACTTGGAGAACTATATAGTGTTACCATACAAGACTCACTCTCCTTAAAGAGTACAAATTCTGTACTAATTACAGTTTAAATTTCTATTTCCCAGCAATCCTTCACTATGACTTGTCTTACAACAAAATGAAAAATTGCTTTCGATGTAAACAACAACTTATGAGCAAGCAACTTTTATTAAACAACAATTACTTTAAATAAGTAACTTCTATAATCATTATACAATAGATTCAGAAAGAAATATACAGTAAATTTCCTTACTAATAGGGAAAACACCATATGTCTTTAACTGTTGCTTAGGACCAGTAAAGCTGGCATAACTACTTGAAGACATAAGCCCTATATCCCATTCGTATACGTCTTTAGAACTATTTTTTTGATAGACTCTCTTTCATATAATGTACTTCACCACATGTTTCCGATAGCGCTTTATTACCTTTTTCTGATAAAACAATGGTGAAATGTAAGACTTACTGCTATGTAAAACAGTCACGAAAAAGAACGTTTGTTCTTGTTAATTTTATCAAACCTCATTATTATTGTCTAGACTATTTTTAAGTAAAATAATTATTTTCTAACTTTTCTTTCTTTTTAACTTTTTTTCTCATACAATAATGATACAGACAGGCAAAGGGGGAATTTTCATATGGTTGCTTTTTTTATTGATTTTGCAATTGTCGCTGCCCTCGTCATCGGAATTACAGCATTGATTGGTGTCATTACGAATAGCATCGGTGAAAAGCTATTTGGTGGGAAAGAGAAAATGAAATTTGTTGATAAAAGTGCGGAAATACAATCTGGATGGAAGCAAGTTGGCGGCAAAGGGATTTATAAAAAACGGACATACTAAAAAGAAGCAGGAAATTCCCTGCTTCTTTTTAAATTATTTTCCGACAGATGCCCACTTGAAGCTTAAATCTCCGCCATAATTATGCTTATAAATATCTTTAACTGTTCCTCTTTGTAAATAAGCCGCACTACGTTGATATACAGGAGCAATTGCTGCATCATCCATAAGCATTTTTTCTGCTTCAAGTAAACTATTCCAGCGCGCTTTTACATCGCTTCCATCCGTCTTTGCTTTCGTGATAATTTCATCATATTTCGGATTAGAGTATTTCATTTTATTTTGCGCGCCATCTGTTATAAACATATCAAGGTAAGTTACTGGATCTGGGAAGTCTGGACTCCATCCAGCAAATGTCATGTCATAGTCTCCACTTTCTTCAAGTTTAAGCTTTTGTGCAAATGGCTGTTGCTTAATTTTCAGCGTGAAACCTGGTAAGTTCTTTTCTAACTCACCTTTTAAATACTCCCCTATTCTCTTAGATAAATCTACATCGTCATTTAACAACTCAACTTCAATTTTATCTTTACCTAATTCTTTTTTGCCTGCTTCCCAATATTTCTTTGCTTCTTTCGCATTCGCTTTTACTAACTCCCCATTTTCAGATCGGAAGTCTTTTTTATCTGGCCCTGTTATAAATTTGCTTGGAATTAATCCCGTCGCTTCAGTAGAGCCATTGTTTAAAATCGTATCAACAAGTGGTTTACGTTCAAAAGCAAGAGAGATTGCTTTACGTATATTTTTATTTGCTAAAGCTTCATTTTTCTGATTGAAACGAAGGAAGAATACAGAAGCTTCATTTGCAGTTTTAAAATCTTTGTCCCCTTTATATTTATCAACAAACTCAGATCTCAAAATAACACGATCTATCGCTTTTGTATCATATAAATTAATCGCTGTTGCCATGTCTTTTACAATATTAAAATTCACTTCTTCTAGCTTCACTTCTTTATTGTCCCAGTATGATGGGTTTTTCTTGATTTGGAAACTTCTCTCATGCTTCCAGTCACTTAATACGAATGGTCCATTATATAGTGTTGTGTTTGCCTCTAGACCAAACTTGTTCCCTTGCTCTTTCGCATACTTTTCATTTACAGGATAAAACAGTGGATAAATCATTAAATTTTCAAAGTAAGGAACTGGATGTTCTAATTCTACTTCTAATGTATAATCATCAATAGCCTTTACACCTAATTGATCTGGCGTCATTTCTTTTTTATTAATTTTCTGTGCGTTTTTAACATCAAACATAATATATGCTGATACTGCTGCTTTATCTGGATTAATTGCTCGTTGCCAAGCATATACAAAGTCTTTCGCTGTTACAGGATCTCCATTTGACCACTTCGCATCTTCGCGTAATTTAAACGTGTACTTTTTTCCATCTTCTGATTTTTCACTTGATTTCGCTACACCTGGAACGAGTTTATCCCCTTTATCAAGGCGGTATAGCCCTTCCATCGTATTATTCATTACTCGCGATGATACTGCATCAGCTGATAACGCTGTGTCCATCGTTGGAATTTCTTGTGTTTCAGTTAAATTTATAACTTGTTTCGCATTATTATTGCCGCTTTCCCCTTTTGCTTTCGCTTGCGACTCATCTTTTTGATAACTACATGCTCCTAAAACCATGCTCATCGCTAATGTCGACGCTACTAAAACTGGTACTTTTTTCTTCATTTTTTCATCCCCCTAAAAAAATGTTGGCCCTTTCATTTTCAAACAGAAAGAAATATTTATATGTTCTAATAATTCATATTATACATATAAATATATTATTTGTATATTTGTTTTTCTATCTTATTAAAATTTTCTATTAACATAATATTTTCTGTAAACGTTTTATATTACTTATTTTCCTGCCTGAAATGCTAAATATACCTGTTTTTATAATCACCTAAATTATCAGAGTATAATTAATTTTATATCACATAATATCTTTTGTATAATTATTCCCTTCTAATATGCACCATTTTGATCTTTCAACATATAAGTCACAGCTTTGAAAATAAAAGAAGATCTCCACTCCTTTTCTCCTTTTGTTTTCACGCGGCATGGGGCGAAAAAAGGGGATGATCGCTTCTACGCATGAACGGACGCTCTCTCCCAACCAAAAAAAAGGATTTTTATTGGTTTTTCAATTTGTACTTATATATGTCCTATTTTTTCGAAATATATATTTATCATTTCAACCGAGAAGACCCCCTCCTCTAAATGAAGTGAAGGTGGGGGTAGTTCAATAACCAAGCTGCAAAATGAATGCAAGTGTTGCTGAAGTGTGTTAAGATACATTTTGTTTCAAAAAGGATATCGGTAAAGTGGGGGATGATATGACAGAGATTACGTCCAAAAAAGGGCAGGGAGAAAAATTAAATTTATTTTTCTTAACATGGCCCATTTTTTTAGAGGTTTTTCTTTTTATGTTAATGGGGATTGCTGATACTTTTATGCTAAGTGCACTATCAGATGACGCGGTATCAGGTGTTGGGGCAGCGAATCAATACCTTCATATCGCAATATTAGTACTAGAAGTAGTCGGAAACGGGGCCGCAATTGTTGTTTCTCAATACCTTGGTTCTAAACGATATATGGAAGCATCAAAAATATCAGCTTTAGCGGTAACATTAAACTTAGGAGTCGGGCTCATCATAAGCGCCGGTTTTCTTTTATTTTCGAAAAATATGATGATGGCGATGAATTTACAAGGTGACGTATTAACTTACGCACAAAATTATTTATCAATTGTTGGGGGAGCAATCTTTCTTCAAGCCATTATCAATTCACTGGCTGCCATTATTCGTGTTCATGGATTTACAAAACAAGCAATGTTGATTTCATTAGGAATGAACATTTTTCATATTTCTGGAAACTATGTACTTATTTTCGGGAAATTCGGTTTTCCAGAAATGGGCGTTCAAGGTGCTGCTATATCATCATCTTTCAGCCGTTTAATCGCACTCATTGTCTTCTTCTGGTTACTATACCGCGTCATGGAATATCGCGTGAAGTTGAACTACTACATTACATTATCAAAAGAATATATCGGCAAGATTTTAAAGATTGGTATTCCAGCGGCTTTTGAACAAGTTATGTACCAAGCATGTCAAATTGTCTTTTTATATTATGCGACATACTTAGGAGCAGAATCATTAGCTGCAAGACAGTATGCAACAAATATTTCAATGTTTACTTACTTATTCGCTATCGCCATCGGAATGGGAACAGCAATCATTGTTGGGCGTTTAGTCGGTGGAAATGAGAAAGACGAAGCATATGTACGTGTATGGAAAAGTGTAAAGTGGGCCATTGGTGTTACGTTATGTATGGTCATTCTCGTCATAACATTTCGCACGCAGTTAATGGGGTTATTTACAGATAATCCTCATGTCATCGCTCTAGGAGCAACCGTTCTTTTATTAAGTATTCTACTAGAAACAGGCCGAACGATGAATATTGTCATCATTAATTCCTTGCGCGCAGCAGGTGATGCAAAATATCCAGTTTTAATTGGCGCATTCTCAATGGTATTAATGAGTTTACCACTTGGCTACTTTTTTGTATTTTATTTGCACATGGGACTGCCCGGCATTTGGTTAGCCATTGCGATTGATGAATGGACACGCGCCATCATTATGTTCTTCCGCTGGAAAAGCAGAGCATGGGAAAATTATGCACTTGTTAAACCGGAGACTTCTGAAGAATCAGCTCCTGTTCAAGCTTAATATTAATGTTGATATTCAGAAAAAACAGGTTGGAGAAAGCCTTCTCCAACCTGTTTTTGTGCTGTTCTTTATCGGAACGGCGATATATTTTGAGGAACGGGCGATATATTTGGATTTGCGCCGATAAAACTTCAGTTACTATTTTTCTATCACCCCACTCTATTGCTGAAATCTCTACTCCAGCTTTTCCTTCTCTCCTTTTGTTTTCACTCGGCATGGGGCGAAAAAAAGACCTGACCGCTTCTACGCTTGGACGGATCCTCTCTCCCATCCAATAAGAAAGGGTTTATATCAGTTTTCTTATTTGTATTTATATAAAAAAGAAGCGACCTCTCCAGCCGCTTCTTTTCTATTATTGATAGATTTCTTTATATTTCTTGTATTCTGCTTCTGAACAAAGAACAAAATGTCCAGGGCGAATTTCTCGCATAGTAGGCGTTTCATTACCATATTGATGCTGAGATGGATCATATACGATACGCTTACGATTGCGTTCATAATCCGGATCTGGAAGCGGAATTGCTGATAATAGTGATTTTGTATACGGATGAATTGGATTCTCGTATAGCTCATCACTGCTTGTTAATTCAACAATTTGTCCGCGGTACATAACACCAATGCGATCACTGATGTATTTTACCATCGATAAGTCATGGGCAATGAATAAATATGTTAAGCCTTTTTCTCTTTGCAGTTGTTTCAGTAAGTTTACAACTTGCGCCTGAATGGATACGTCAAGTGCTGAAATTGGTTCATCCGCAATAATAAATTCTGGTTCTACCGCAAGTGCACGAGCAATTCCGATACGTTGACGTTGTCCACCAGAGAACTCATGCGGGAAACGATTGGCATGCTCTTTATTTAACCCAACTGTGTTCAATAATTCATGCACACGATCCATACGTTCTTTTTTGCTTTTTGCTAAACCGTGAATATCAATGCCTTCTGCAATAATATCTCCAACTGTCATACGAGGATTTAATGATGCGTATGGATCTTGGAAAATCATTTGCATTTTACGATTAAATTTCTTTAGTTCTGTACGTGATTTTTTACCATGTACGTTTTCACCATCGAACAATACTTCACCAGCAGTTGCATCATATAACCTGATAATCGTTCTACCAGTTGTTGATTTTCCGCAACCAGATTCCCCTACAAGTCCAAATGTTTCACCGCGGTAAATATCAAATGAAATGTCGTTGACCGCTTTTACAACACCACCACTAACGTTGAAGTGCTGCTTTACATTTTTTACTTCAATTAATTTTTCACGTTGATTAGTCATGTTGTTCACCTGCTTTCATTTGAAGAATTCGTTTTTGAACGACTTCTGGCGGTTGTACTTCTGGTGCTTGCTCATGAAGTAACCATGTTGCCGCATAATGTGTATCACTAACTTTAAATAATGGTGGTTCCATTTCAAAGTCAATTTTTAGTGCCTGTGGGTTACGTGGTGCAAATGCATCCCCTTTCGGCGGTTTTAATAAATCTGGAGGTGTTCCAGGAATTGCATATAACTCTGCTTCTGAACCATCTAAACTTGGCATAGATGCGATTAATCCCCATGTATACGGGTGTTTTGGGTTGTAGAAAATTTCATCAACCGTACCAATTTCAACGACTTTACCTGCATACATAACAGCAACTCTGTCCGCAACGTTTGCTACTACACCTAAATCATGCGTAATGAAAATAATCGCCGCTTCTGTTTTCTGTTGAATGTCCTTCATAAGCTCTAAAATTTGTGCTTGAATTGTAACGTCAAGTGCTGTTGTCGGCTCATCCGCAATCAATAGTTTCGGATTACAAGCTAATGCCATCGCAATAACAACACGCTGTCTCATACCACCAGAGAATTGGTGTGGGTATTGCTTTAAACGTGCTTCTGGATTTGGAATTCCAACAAGATCAAGCAGTTCTAACGCAACTTTACGCGCATCCGCTTTGCTCATCCCTTGGTGTTTAATAAGACCTTCCATAATTTGATTACCGATTGTCATCGTTGGATTTAGTGATGTCATCGGATCTTGGAAAATCATTGCAATTTCTTTCCCGCGTACTTGCTGCATTTCTTTTTCCGTTAATTTTGTTAAGTCACGACCCTCAAAGACAATTTCTCCATTTTTAATACGTCCTGGAGGATTTGGGATTAATCCCATTAGCGCTTTCGAAGTAACTGATTTCCCAGAACCAGATTCTCCTACAATCGCTAATGTTTCTCCCTTTTTCAAATCAAATGTAACTCCGCGAACAGCTTGTACTTCACCAGCATGTGTATCAAAGGAGACTTGTAAATCTTTTACCTCTAACAATGTTTTCATTTTCACTTCTCCTCCCTCGTTTACTTACGCATTTTTGGATCTAACGCATCGCGTAATCCATCTGCCATTAAGTTAAATGCTAAAATTAACATACTGATGACAACCGCAGGGATGAACATCATATGTGGATACGTTTGAATTGACTTATATCCATCATTTACAAGAGAACCAAGTGATGCAGTTGGCGGCTGAATACCAAGACCAATGAAGCTTAAGAATGCTTCACCAAACACCGCTGTAGGAATTGTAAACATTGTCATAACGATAATTGGTCCCATTACGTTCGGAATTAAATGCTTCACAATTAATTGTGTGTTTGTTGCACCTAACGTACGAGATGCTAATACATATTCTTGGTTTTTTAATTTTAATACTTGTCCACGTACAATCCGCGACATTCCAATCCAACCTGTAATTGCCATCGCAAGTGTAATTGACCAAATACCTGAACCCATAATAATTACCATCAAAATAACGATAATTAAATACGGAATACCATTAATAATTTCCATGATACGCTGCATAATATTATCTACTCGTCCACCGTAGAACGCTGAAATACCTCCATATGCAACCCCAATTACTAAATCAATCGCCGCCGCTAACAGGGCGATATATAATGATACGCGTGTTCCTTCCCATGTTCTTGTCCATAAGTCACGCCCTAGATCATCTGTACCAAACCAGAAATACTCTTTAATATCACGTTTCTCATATTGATCAACACCATATTGATCTGTACCATCAAACGGTAACCAATGAATATTTTCGATCACTGGAATTTTTGGTGGCATTTTTGCACGGCCTAAGTCTTGTTCTTTATAGGAATGTTTACTTACCATCGGTCCTAAAATTGCCATAAGTGTAATAATAATCAGTAATACAAGACCAAACATTGCCCCTTTATGCTGGAACAAACGTCTTCTTACATCTTGCCAAAAAGTTAAGCTTGGACGGGCAATGACTTCATTATCAACATTGCTTTGATTGGCTGGTTGAAATAAATCTGGAGATAATTTTTGTACATCTTTCATCATTTTTTCCCTCCCGCTAGACGAATACGAGGATCAATAATTCCGTATAAAATATCCACAATAAAGATGACTAAAATAAAGATTGCACTATAGAAAATTGTTGTTCCCATAATAACTGTATAGTCATTTAATGTTATCGATTTAACGAATTGCTCCCCAAGTCCAGGTACAGCAAAAATTTGTTCAATAACAAGCGTCCCTGTAATTAATCCCGCAACCATTGGTCCTAAAATTGTAACAACTGGAATCAATGCATTACGAAGTGCATGTTTTATAATAATGACACCTTGACTAATTCCTTTTGCTTTTGCTGTTAAAATATAATCTGCTTGCATTACTTCAATTAACTCCGCACGAGCGAAACGTGCAATTGTCGCAGTAACTGCCATCGATAAAGCAACCGTTGGCATGACTGTAAATTCAGGACCTTTCCAGAATGCAACTGGGAACCAACCAAGTTTTACCCCTACAAAATATTGTAGTAACGCCGCAAATACAAAGGATGGTACCGACATTCCGAGTACAGAAATAATGGTTGCCCCGTAATCGACCCATGTATTATTACGAAGCGCTGCGATAATCCCTAAGATTAATCCAATAAATGTACCTAACAAGATTGCTTGTAAACCAAGCTGTGCCGATGGTCCAATACGATCAACAATCATATCCGTTACAGGACGGTTATCGTACTGGAATGATACTCCTAAATCACCTTTTGCTAAGTTTCCTAAGTAGCGCGCATATTGCACTGGTACCGGATCATTTAAACCGTATTTTTCCAAAATGATTTCTTTTTGCGCCGGAGATAATTTCTCTTGGTTCTTAAGCGGAGAACCCGGTAGTAATTTCATTAAAAAGAATGTCAACGTAGTGATTAAAAATAATGTCAAAGCCATGTACACGAAACGTTTTAATGCATAACGTCCCATAATCAAGCACCTCCCCATTTTTCTCAAAAGCAATAAGATAGTTTGAAATATTCTTACTTTTATTTTTTAAAATAAGAGCATATGCCCATCATAGGCATATACCCTTATTCATGATGGAAACCATTTTTATTTTTTGACTTCAACCCATTTGTAGCTAAATTCGCCACCATATTTATGTTCTAGCAACCCTGTAATAGAGCTGCGTTGTAAATATGCTTTTCCTGGTTGATATACTGGAGCAATTGCTGCATCATCCAACAATTGTTTTTCAGCTTTCAACAGTGCATCCCAACGAGATTGTACATCTGTCTCTACTTTTGCCTTCTTAATTAATTCGTCATATGCTGGATTTGCATAGTTGACTTTGTTTTGCGGATTTCCTGTTGTATACATATCTAGGAATGCCATCGGATCCATATAATCTGGGGCCCATCCTGCATACGACATTGCATATTCTCCACTTGCTTCAAGTTTTAATTTTTGTGCAAATGGCTGCATTTTCATTGAAATTGTTAAGCCTGGTAAATTCTTTTCAAATTGCCCTTTTAAATACTCACCGATTTTCTTAGCATCATCTGTATCAAAGTTCAGCAACTCTAAATCTACTTTATCAACACCAAGTTCTTTTTTACCAGCTTCCCAATATTTTTGAGCCTCTTTTATATCTTCTTTGATCAGATTTCCATTTTCTTCACGGAAGTCTTTTCCATTTGGTCCTTTCGCTAAACCTTTCGGAACAAAACCGTATATCCCCTGTGAACCATCGTTTAAAATAACTTTCCCGATATTTTCACGTTCAAAGGCCATTGATATTGCTTTACGGATGTTCTTATTCGCTAAGAACTTGTTCTTTTCGTTTAAACGAATAAACTGTGTAGAAGGTTTCTTAATTGTCTTGAAATCAGAATCTTTTTTGTATTTATCTACAAATTCTGATGTCAATACGACACGATCAATTGCATTTGTTTCATATAAATTTATTGCAGTTGAACGATCCTTTAGAATATTGAAGTTTACTTCTTCCAGCTTCACTACTTTATTGTCCCAGTACGTCTCATTTTTCTTAAGCTGGAAACTTTGTTCATGTTTCCACTCATTTAAGACGAACGGACCGTTATAGAGCGTCGTATTAGATTCTAATCCAAATTTATCCCCTTGTTCTTTTACGAACTTTTCATTTAATGGATAGAATGTTGGATATACCGTTAAGCTAACAAAGTAAGGAACAGGGTTGTCTAATTCCACTTCTAGCGTGTGATCATCAATTGCTTTTACGCCAAGTTCTTCAACTGGCAACTCTTTTTTATTAATTTTTTCTGCATTCTTTACATCGAATAATATGTAAGCAAATTTTGTACCTGTATTTGAATCGACAGCTCGTCTCCAAGAATATACAAAGTCTTTAGCTGTTACAGGTTCCCCATTAGACCACTTCGCATCATCACGTAATTTAAATACGTACTTCTTACCACCTTCCGTTTTCTCGTAAGACTTTGCCACACCTGGAACGAGTTTATCGTCTTTTCCAAGGCGATATAATCCTTCCATTGTGTTATTCATTATGTTAGAAGATGCCGCATCTGTTGATAATGTTGTATCCATTGTCGGAATTTCAGCAGCTTCAGGTAAATTTAGTACTTGTTTGCCTAAAGCACTGCCTTCTTTCGTACTCGCTTTCGTATCCTCTTGCTGATAACTACAAGCGCCAAGCATACTGACCGTCAATGTCGATGCAAGTATTAGTGGTATCTTTTTCTTCATATTGTACTACCTCCCCTAATTGCACCTCCTGTACCCCCACTTGATAAAAAGCAGAATTGAAAGAATAATCTCCAAGTTTCTACAATTTTCATTATACATATAATGTGACGATTGTGAATATAGTTTTTTGTTTTTTTGTTAAAATTTTTAATAAAATGTTTATTTTTTTTATTTTTTGTAAATGAGGTACTTAACATTGCTCTCATCATATTGAAAGAAAATACAAAATTGCGTATAATTTTCAAATAATTATCCCTAGTACTCATTATAACTTTTATAGTATAATAATTCTAGTAATATTTTGACGGAGGGGAACATTTTGAATAGACTTTATCTTCACACTTGTATATTAATATTATTAGCAATAATCGTTTCTAGCATTGGTGCATTCCTATTTCCAGCTCATTTTTTGTTGAATTTTGTCAATATCATGTTTTACATTGCATTATTTTTTATTATTTTGGGAGGTTTTTTATTTCTATTTCAAAGTGGATTTTTCAACATAACAATGTACGCTTTCCAAAAAGTATTTGGAACAAATAAAAAGGTAGAATCTTTAATTGAAGAAGAAGAATCAGCAATAGATAAAAAAGAAAGAATATATAAAACGTATTCTTTCACATGGACATACCCCATCTGCATTACAGGTGTTCTTTTAGGCCTCATCTCTACGGTCATTAGCTTTACTATTTTGATGTAGTTTGCAAACGTTTTTCCATATGATATAATAACTTGCAAAACATTTTGTTATAAAAAGCGCAAGTGGCTCGCTCAGAATGCGAGGGGGATGGAGCTCCTGACGTAGAGGCGCTTTTTGCCTCGCTGGAAGGCGCGAAGCCACCGAGTATTCTTGCCACTGGAGCTGGATTACTCAAAAGGCGCAAGTGGCTCGCTCAGCTGTTAAAAAACAGAGCTATATTATAATAAATTCATATGTATGCGATGAGAAAGAAGAGTACATATTGCAGCAATTTCAGAGAGCTTGTGGTTGGTGAGAACAAGTAATTGTACAGTATGGAATGGGCTTTTGAGCACCAAACCGAAACAACTTAGGAGTAGGCTTTGGCGTTTTATCCAGGCGTTATAATGGATAAAAGAGATTTCACTATTTGTGAAATAATTAGGGTGGTACCGCGGTCCATTCGTCCCTAGATCATTGGGGATGAATGGGCTTTTTTGTATTTAAAAGCGGAAGCGGCTCGCTTAGAATGCGAGGGGGATGGAGCTCCTGACGTAGAGGCGTTTTTTGCCTCACAGGAAGGCGCGAAGCCACCGATCATTCTTGCCGCTGGAGCTGGATTATATAAAAAGCGGAAGCGGCTCGCATTGACCTACTTCCCCCACTCTTCAACAATACATACAAATTTCAAGGAGGCATTATTATGTCAGTTATTTTTTCTGGTATTCAGCCAAGCGGAACAATTACGCTTGGAAACTATTTAGGAGCAATGAAACAATTTACAGAATTGCAAAACGAACATGATTGTTATTTCTGCATTGTAAACCAGCATGCGATTACAGTTCCTCAAGATTCTGTACAACTTCGTAAAAACATCCGCAGTCTTGCTGCGCTATATGTAGCTTGTGGTATTGATCCTGAAAAATCTACTTTATTTGTACAATCAGAGGTACCTGCGCACGCTCAACTCGGATGGATTATGCAATCTATCGCACATGTTGGAGAATTAGAACGTATGACGCAATATAAAGATAAATCATCTGGTAGAGAATCCGTTCCAGCTGGATTACTTACGTATCCACCATTAATGGCAGCTGACATCTTACTTTATAATACTGAGATTGTGCCAGTTGGCGACGATCAAAAACAACATATGGAATTAACTCGCGATTTAGCAGAGCGTTTCAATAAACGTTTCCGTGAAATTTTCACAATTCCAGAGATTCGCATTCCAAAAGTAGGCGCTCGTGTTATGTCATTAACAGAACCTACGAAAAAAATGAGCAAATCTGATCCAAATCCAAAATCAATGATTAGTATGCTTGATGAGCCAAAAACAATCGAAAAGAAAATTAAAAGTGCAGTAACTGATTCTGACGGTATCGTAAAATACGACAAAGAAAACAAACCTGGTATTTCCAACTTATTAACAATCTACTCTTCATTCTCAGGTAAAACAATTGAAGAACTAGAAGCTTACTATGAAGGAAAAGGATACGGTGACTTTAAAGGTGATTTAGCACAAGTAGTCGTAGAAGCAATTCGTCCAATTCAAGAAAAATATAACGAACTAATTAACTCCCCTGAATTAGATGAAATCCTTGACAAAGGTGCTGAAAAAGCAAACCGCGTTGCAATGAAACAACTACGTAAAGTTGAAAATGCAATGGGATTAAGCAGAAAACGTAGGTAACTAAAAAAGCGGGGGCGGCTCGCTTAGAATGTGAGGGGGATGGAGCTCCTGACGTAGAGGCGTTTTTTGCCTCATAGGAAGACGCGAAGCCACCGATCATTCTTGCCGCTGGAGCTGGATCAAATTAAAAAACCGCCAAATTGGCGGTTTTTTAATTTACCTTTTGTTCATTTTCCATTTCCCATAACTTTTCAAAGAATGGTTGCCCTTTTACAAGGCGTTCACATAGCTGTTCATGCTTTTTTGACCAACCATATTTCGCTTCCTCATAAAGGCGCTCCCAGACGGCTTCAAATTTCATATGTTGAACAGTCCCATATGCAGATGGATCCCATTCTGTATACCAATAGCGAATTTCAGCTGGATTTTTCGTTGTATGTAGTTGATCTAGTGCCATAAAAAGCAATTGTTTCAATTGTCGTTCTTTACGAGTTAAGCCATTCATAATATATGGCGATGGTGATAAAATATGATGCTCTTTTTGTGATTCTTCCACTTGAAACTCATACTTTTCTGCTTGGACATTTTCCACCATCTCATATACCATCTGCTCTTGACGGGGAATAAGCCTACTTTTTCGAATCGGTACATTGTACCCAATTGAATCCACTGCAATAATTCCTTTTCCATCTGTAACAACAAAACAATACTCTTGTTGCAAACGCTCATGATTTTTACGAATATACGCCTTATGATGTACGTCTTCCAATAGTTTTTGCGGAAGTTCCAATAATTCGTTCTCGATGTAATGATATAATGTAGAATCTACTTTTAATAATGGCACTTGATCTAATAATTCGATCGTATCATCCTTCCGCCATTCGTAAAAATGACAAACGTTATACCCATTTTCCTCACCTTCAAACCAATTTACCCATACATCATGTAGATATAACATTTTCTACCCCTCACTTCACTACTGTTTGTACATCTCATTATGTTCATTTTTTGTAAAATTTATTCCATCCAAGGGAATATATTCTACTTATTATTTCTTCACTACTTCTCACTTCCATTTTCATCATGCAAAAAAACTTGGCAGCGCCAAGTTTTTTATATTTATCACCTATTAAGAGGTAAAAATATTTGCTTTATTTAATATACATATGGCATCCATAGACAATAAAGAAAGCGTGTTATCTTTCTCAAATTCCACACAATCTTTTACAATATGAAATCCAACGCCATATCCAAGCATCTTCGGGTACATTTGCATTCCATTTAGTAAGCAGTCATGCTCCCTTGTTCCTCTCTTCATATCCTTTTTCTTTTTTACAACCTTCTCCCAATAATGAACCGCTTCCTCTTTTGTATAGTACGATGTCCACGGTGCATAACTCTTTTCTGAGTGCCTTTCATACACCGCTTGCTCTGCAAGCCCCTCCATTATCATTGTATCAAGTAATGTATAATCCTTTTCTTTCTTTTCAATTTGATGTAACCGACATATGTGATGATATTCATGGGTAAGCAATGCTTTTAATTCCTTCACTGTATTCCGTCCACAGACAAACAGGAAAATCACATGACGCATTGTTAAGCCAGCTTTTCCGTTATATTCCGCTTGTACCGTGCGATTATATGAATCTGATAACAAAATAAAGATAGGGACATCTGGCCCTTGTAACCAGTGCTTTAGTTCCTCATACTCCTCAGAAAGCTCTTTCCAAATCTGCTTTTCCTCTAGCTGCTCAATTTCTTTTTGTCCTTCCATCACTGGACGATACATACCTTTAGAAATTAAAAAACGGTACAACCTCTCCTTTGGCAATGGAATGTATTTTGTAAACTTCTCACAAAGCTTTTCTGGACGCCCATAATAAAGGTGCAGCCAATCTGCCGTTTGAATAACCCCCATCTTCACTCCTCCCTTTTCTTCTATATATATGCAAGAAAAGGAGCGAACGCGAAGTGATAAAATTAAACTTTTGATTGGCTTTACTTTGTTACGGCTATGAAATCAAAAGCTGACTGCTCCCACTTTCTACTTTTGTTTTTACATGGCATAGGGCAAAAAAAGGCACTGACCGCTTCTACGCATGATCGGATGCTCTCTTCCATCCAAAAAAGGGTGTTTTAAGAAGTAGCTCTCCTTTGCTACTTCCCAAAACACCCTCTTACTACATTATTTATAAGTTTTAAATACTAACACTGCGTTATGACCACCGAACCCTAATGAGTTACTTAAAACAGTGCGTACTTCTTGATGTCTCGCTTTGTTTGGTACGTAATCTAAATCACATTCTGGATCTGGTGTTTCATAGTTAATTGTTGGCGGAATCACTCCATCTGTAATAGATTTAACAGAGAAAATCGCCTCAACAGCGCCAGCTGCTCCTAATAAATGACCAGTCATTGATTTTGTAGAGCTAATCGCTACTTTATATGCATGTTCACCAAATGCTTCTTTAATTGCCATCGTTTCGTATTTCTCATTCGCATCTGTACTTGTACCATGCGCATTAATATAATCGATATCCTCAGGCTGAAGACCGGCATCTGCTAATGCTTGACGTATCGCACGAACACCGCCCTCACCGCCAGGAGCAGGCATTGTAATATGGAACGCATCACCTGTTGCACCATATCCGACAAGTTCAGCATAAATACGTGCACCTCGTGCTAACGCATGCTCCAACTCTTCTAGTATAAGAATACCAGCTCCTTCTCCCATTACAAATCCACTACGATTTTTATCAAATGGACGACAAGCAGTTGCTGGATCCTCATTAAATGTTAATGCTTTCGCTGAACTAAATCCTGCAAATGCCATACTTGTTAACGGCGCCTCTGCACCGCCTGTAATCATTGCATCTGCATCACCGCGCTGAATGACTTTAAATGCGTCACCAATTGAGTTTGCCCCGGATGCACAAGCTGTCACAGAACAAGTATTAATTCCTTTTGCACCTGTAGCAATTGAGACTTGACCCGCAGCCATATCAGGAATCATCATTGGTATCAAAAATGGACTTACACGGCGCGGGCCTTTTTCCGTAAAGATTTTAAATTGCTCTTCATACGTTTCCATGCCACCAATACCAGAACCTATCCATACACCAATACGCGGTGCATTTTCTTCTGTAATGTCCAACTTTGCATCTTCAACTGCCATTTTCGCTGCTGCTACCGCATATTGTGTGAAGCGATCCATACGGCGCGCTTCTTTTTTCTCAATATATTTTTCAGCTTCAAAGTCGTTAATTTCCGCTGCTACTTTTGCTGGAAATTGTTCCGGATCTAAGCGTGTAAGCCGTCCGATTCCAGATACACCATTTTTAATGTTTTCCCAAGCTGTTTCTACATCTGTTCCGATCGGCGTAACAGCTCCTAGTCCTGTAATTACGACACGCTTCTTTTCCATACAAAATACACTCCTTTTTTTCTCTCAGTCCTTATTTGCCCCAACGAAGAGCGACTGCTCCCCATGTTAATCCGCCACCAAAGCCGACTAATATAATTAAATCACCGTCTTGAATACGTCCATTTTGCAATTCCTCTACCATCGCAATTGGAATTGAAGAAGCTGATGTATTTCCGAACTTTTCAATTGTTGTACTCATTTTTTCTTGTGGCAAACCTAATCGTTCCCTTGCCGATTCCATAATACGAATATTTGCTTGATGCGGAACTAAAAAGTCCACATCTTCTTTCGTAAGACCTGCTTTTTCTACAACACGAAGACAAGAATCACCAAGTTGACGAACAGCGAATTTAAAGACTTCTCTGCCATTCATCATAACATATTCATCTTGATAAAGGTGCTTGCCACCACTTCCATCTGCGCCTAATTCAAATGAAAGAATACCCTTTCCTTCTGAAACAGCTCCCATTATAACAGCGCCTGCCCCGTCTCCAAATAGCACAGCTGTATTACGATCATTCCAGTCTACAATCTTAGATAATTTATCACTACCAACTACTAATACGTTTTTATAAGTTCCAGTTTGAATAAATTGCTGCGCTGTAATCATTCCGTACATAAAGCCCGCACATGCTGCACCTAAATCCATTGCTGCTGCATGTTTCGCACCAATTTGTTCTTGAATTACACAAGCAACGGCTGGAAAAGAGCGATCTGGCGTTACTGTTGCAACTAAAATAAGGTCAATTTCTTCTCCACTAATCCCTGCATTTTCAATAGCTTTCTTGGCAGCTTCTACCGCCATATATGAAGTATTTATTGTATCATCGGCAATGCGTCTCTCTGCAATTCCCGTTCTCGTACGAATCCACTCATCAGATGTATCCATGATTTTCTCTAAGTCGTGATTTGTGACTACTTTTTCTGGCACATATCTTCCGATCCCTAAAATGCCTACGTTCACATCGCAGCCCTCCGTTTTATATCAATTATTATGACTTGGTACTAATTCTAAAACATAAATGTTTATTTGTCTAGAATATATTTCTAAGTAAAAAAATAAAGCCGACATATTGTCGACCTTATCTCATAGTAGAACCAAAAGCAAACTACCTATATATCCCGCTCTTTTCCAATTGAGCTCCCCCCTCCTTCACTTTGCTTAGAAGAGGGAGTCTTCTCGGTTAAAATGATAAAAATACTTCCGTATCTGCTTTTACTTGGCGCGGGGCAGAAAAAGGCTCTGACCGTTTCTATGCATGGCTAGATGCTCTCTTCCTCCAAAAAAGGGTTTTTATGTCTAGTTCACTTTATTTTCCCGCTTTTCCAAGCTCATATGCTTCGTTCATTACTTTCATTAACAACTCTAGTACTGGCTGCGCTTTTTCCATATCAAGTGCAATCCCATTATCATCCAAAATGGCCTTTGCTTCCGGCAGGTGTTTCATAGCGATTTGTAAAAACTGCATATTTTTTTCGTTCATATTTCTTCATCCTTTCTATAAAGTGAAACTTTAATCAGTGGAGTTTTTTTCATCCCCCACTGATTATTAGTTGAACCAATCGGGCTTTTACGGGCAGTTGATCCCATCACCTAACTTCTTTGCTTTCGCTGAATTTTGAGGTGGAGGTCTTACTGCCCGTTAATGCGGGATAAAAGGAGTAATAATCTCCTCATTTCTACATTAGTTTAACATGTATTTTGTCCCTCGTATAACTCTTTATATCGTTTTAAATGTGTCAGTTGTTTATTTAAACCGAATTCTAACGGCGTGTTTTTCACAATACAAATACTCTTTATCTCTTCTCTTTTCACTTCTTTAACAGTTTTTTTCACTTTATGCTCAGCATTTAAAAGGATAATTCCTTTTTCCCATAGATTTTCTTTACCACTGATCATATTATATACACCTAAATTTTCTATGGTTTTACCTTTTTCCCATAAATATTCACACACATCTTCTACATAAAGAAGGTCCGCTCCATTTTCATTTTGAAGAAGCTCATATTCCTTTTCCATAAGTTCAGAAAGAATAAGCCTGTGGTACGTCATAAAGGAAGGTTGCCATGGGCCGTATAGAATTGGAACACGAAGTATACTATAGCGAATATTCGCCTTCTCCACTTCTTCCTCTACTTTCATAAATAATCGTTTATTTTCAGATAGATCTTGCACATTCGCCATTTCAATAGAAGAAAGTACATTTAGCTTCACTTGTTTTCTTTCGCACATATGAATGACACGCTTTAAATATTGTAAAATGATTCGTTCATTTCGAAATCCGCTTTGCCTGTTCGGTTCACATAAACAAAAGTAAGCCGCATCAAATTGATCGGTTTCTACTGTCTTCCATCCGCTCTCATCTCTTATAGACGAATACATAAACAAATCATTCCGCCCAATTAAAAATAACTTTTCTTCACTTACTTTTGACATACTTTCTAGATCAGCAAAATCAAGGCCATATACTTCTACTTCTTCCGCAAGCATTTTATTTACAAGATGATAGCCTACAAACGAAAGTGCCCCTATAATTAGTACGCGCTTCATGTCACCAACCCTTTCTCCCTCTAAACAAATAGCTCCTCATTTATGTATATTGGAGCTTCATAAATCTTCTTCATATTTTTTAAAGAAATGACATGTATGTTGAACCATCTTATATTTTACATGTTGCAAATGAAACGATAGTGAGGTCTCACAATTTTCATTTATCCGCTTTTTTTCATATTCACGTAACAATTGCTTGCGCGCTTTTTGTTCTTGTGTGGATACAAATATTTTTACAGGCACACAAGAAGGTAAATAAGAAAAAGACTTCTTAGCAATTTCCGCTTCTAACTGTGCTTCCTTCACATCATACGCAAGCAATAACTCTCTCACTAACCTTTTATAGAAAAATTTATGCTCTTTTTCAAATTCCACATGTGCAGGCAAATCTAGGCATGGAGTAAGCATCACTACAGATCGAATGCATTCTGGGTATCGATTCATCATTTCAAGAGCCACAAGAGCCCCCATTCCATCTGCAATGACATGAATTTGTTCGTTTAGTGTTTCTTTTTTCATAACAACATGATACAAACGCTTCGCTAAACGAACCGATTGATCATTCCCCCAATGTCTCCCGTATAAATTAGATGAAAAAACGGTATATCCATTTTCTATCAGCCCATTTAAAAAATGAGCGCGCCCCGCATGCTGCGTCCATAAACTTGTACCATTCTCAATAAAATAATTGTAATCACCAAGAAGCATGACACCAAATCCATTGGGCTTCTCTGGCAAATAAATCACACATGGTTCTTGTTCTAAGTAAAAAAAACGTTCCGTAACACTCATCATTCTCCCGCCTTATTTTCTAAACATAAAACTACTCCTTTATAATGTATGAAAGGAATACAATTTTGCGTTGAAAAATCTACAAATATTTTTTCTATATTCTTTTTTCAATTGTGTTACAATAAGGACAGATTGAACGAATAGGGGTGTGAAAAGATGCGTGTAATTTGGGCCTTTATTTGGTCGTTTATGCTTGTACATATGATGAGCTACGTAATTAGCTCTATGACTGGCGGTGTATACGATTTCGCGCTAGCGTCTAAATTCTCAATTGTTCTTGCTGTGCTTGTAATGGCAATTGCAGCAGCAATTCCAAACGAACCAGTAGAACAACACTAATAAAGAAAGAGCCCGGATTCAATCTCCGGACTCTTTTTTTACTCTACATGAACAACTAGTTCATTATTTTCCACATCAACAACTACATGACTATTATCAGTAATTGTTCCCGCAATCAATTCACGTGCTAACTTTGTTTCAATTTGGCGCTGTACATATCGTTTTAATGGACGCGCTCCATACATCGGATCAAATCCAGATTCTACAACAAACTCTTTTGCTACTTCTGTTAATTCCACTGTAATATGACGATCTACTAAACGCCCTTGTAACTCTTTTACAATTTTATCAACGATTCCTTTAATCTCATTTGTTGTAAGTGGTTTAAATAAAATAATTTCATCCACACGATTTAAAAACTCTGGGCGAAAATGTCCTCTAAGCTGCCCCATAACAAGATCTCTTGCTTCCTCTTTAATTGTACCATCTTCTTGTAACCCTTCTAATAAATGCCCTGAACCAATATTTGATGTCATAATAATCACTGTATTTTTGAAATCCACTGTTCGTCCTTGTGAATCCGTAATACGCCCATCATCTAACATTTGTAATAAAATGTTGAATACTTCTGGATGTGCTTTTTCAATTTCATCTAATAAAATAACGGAATATGGTTTACGGCGTACGGCTTCTGTTAATTGTCCACCTTCCTCATATCCTACATATCCAGGAGGAGCTCCAATCAGGCGAGACACAGCGTGTTTCTCCATATACTCGGACATATCAATGCGAATGATTTGCTCTTCACTATCAAATAAAGATTGTGCTAATGTTTTCGCAAGTTCTGTTTTCCCAACGCCTGTTGGTCCTAAGAAAATGAATGAACCGATTGGACGATTTGGATCTTTAATACCAGCGCGAGCACGAAGAACTGCATCCGCCACAAGACTAACTGCTTCCTCTTGCCCAATAACACGTTCTGATAAAATTTGCTCTAAACGTAGCAGTTTTTCACGTTCACCTTCTACAAGTTTTGCAACTGGTATACCCGTCCAACGTGAAACGATATTTGCAATCTCTTCTTCACTTACTTCTTCACGAAGTAAACGGTTCTCTTGTTCGTTATGTGCTCCCATTTCTTCCGCTTCTCTTAATTCTTTTTCCACTGCTGGAATTTTACCATGACGAAGCTCTGCTGCTTTATTTAAGTCATAATTCCCTTCTGCTTCTTCTAATTCACGACGTAAACGTTCAAGGTGTTCTCTTAAGTCACGAACTTTATGGATTTCTTCTTTTTCTTTTTGCCATTGCGCTCGCATTCCATTTGCAACTTCTTTTAAATCAGATAGTTCACGTTGCAATGTTTTTAGTCGTTCTTGACTACCACGATCCGTTTCTTTTCCTAAAGCAGCTTCTTCAATTTCCAGCTGCATAATGCGGCGCGTTACTTCATCCAATTCTGTTGGCATAGAATCAATTTCTGTTCGAATTGTTGCGCACGCTTCATCAACAAGGTCAATCGCTTTATCTGGTAAAAAGCGATCAGATATATATCGATCAGACAATACAGACGCCGCTACAATCGCACGATCATGAATATTTACACCATGATAAATTTCAAAACGCTCTTTTAAACCACGTAAAATAGAAATTGTATCTTCTACCGTTGGCTCTTCTGCTAACACTTGTTGAAAACGACGTTCTAGCGCTGGATCTTTCTCAATATATTTTCGATACTCATCTAAAGTAGTCGCTCCAATACAATGAAGTTCACCGCGCGCAAGCATTGGTTTTAACATATTCCCTGCATCCATCGCCCCTTCTGTTTTACCAGCACCAACAATTGTATGAAGCTCATCAATGAATAAAAGAATACGCCCTTCACTTTTTTTGATTTCATTTAACACAGCTTGCAAACGTTCTTCAAACTCACCACGGAACTTTGCACCCGCCACAAGCGCACTCATATCTAATGCAAAGATTGTTCTATCTTTTAATCCTTCTGGTACATCTTTTCGCACAATTCGTTGTGCCAATCCTTCAACAATTGCTGTTTTCCCAACGCCTGGTTCACCAATTAAAACAGGGTTGTTTTTTGTTTTACGAGAAAGAATGCGGATAACCCGGCGAATTTCGCTATCACGACCAATGACAGGATCAATTTTCCCTTGTCTTACTTCTGCCACTAAATCACGGCCATACTTTTCTAACGCTTCATATGTTACTTCTGGATTTTGACTAGTCACTCTCTGATTCCCCCGAACTTCCATTAAAGACTGTAATAATGTATCCTTCGTAATGTGAAATGCTGTGAACAAGTGATTCATATCACCTTTTCCCTCGCAAAATGCGAGCAAAATATGTTCCACTGAAATATATTCATCTTGCAGTTTTTTTGCCTCTGCCTCTGCTTTAACAAGTAATTGCCCTAAAGCATTTGTCACATACACTTTGCCAGCTTCTACACCACTTCCTGTAACAGATGGTTTCTGTTGAAGCAATCTTTCTACTTCTTTCGTTAATTGTTCTATATTGACATTCATTTTTTGAAAAATACGCACTGCTAATCCATCCTGCTGCTGCTGTAATAATGCAAGTAATAGATGAACAGTATCAGCTTCTTGATGATGATGAGATACCGCTAAAGATTGAGCACTCATAATTGCTTCTTGTGTTTTCGTCGTCATTTGATTTAAGTCCATCTTCACAAACCTCCAAACATTGGAATCCTCTTGACGTTTGACCTTTTTTGATTTTTTGACTTTATTTGACCTTTAATTTGATTATACGCCAATTGTCTTTTTTATACAATGAATTTGATTATGAAATTTGAACTTTGTTTCCCCAAAAAAGTATGTATACCTCTGCTCTTCAATCAGAAAAGCCGCAATATAAATTGCGGCTTCTCTTACGGTTTTCTTTTATATGTCCACTGGCGGTTCTGATTCGAATTCTCAGGAAACCTTTGACCAGCAGTTAATTTTACCATTTGTGGATCTTTAACCATACTTCCTGTTTCACCAATCTCCACATAAAGCCCATCATTTGGTGCTTTCTGTCCAGAACGAAACCTATGATTTTGTCCCATTTTCATTCTCCTTCCATGACATCTTTACACCGTTAGTATATCCATTTTTGAAAAAGCCTTTCTGTTATGTTTAGGAAACGAGTCATATTTTTTATTACTGTTCATATGTATGACTTTACATGATAAAGCAGGAGAAAAAGCATCACTTGTTGAAAAAAAAGAAACCGACCTATTCTAGGCCAGTTCCAAAGGAGAGTCAAACATATACGAGAAGATTACATTTTTATTATACATCTTGCTGTGCGCATACTGTAACCCCTTTCACAATTTGTACAAAATGAAAGAAACATTATTTGAACTTTCGGAAAAATCATTGACTTTTCTGATTTTTAGTAGGAAATAGTGGACACTAACATGTTTCGCGACGTAAGATGAATATATAATGAAACTTCCATTCATGGTTGTTTCTCCCGCTATTGGCGGGCAGTAAGACCCCCACCTCAAGATTCAGAGAGAAATGAGGAAGATAGGTGGGGGATAACTGCCCGTAAAAGCCCGATTGGCGAGAGCTAACCATCAGCGTGGGATGGAGAACCCCCGTTGATAGAAGTTTTACTTTATCTATACACTTTCCAACCTCTTATTTCTGCATCTTAAAACGGAAATACAGATAGAAACAAAAATTTTTTCATAAGAGGTGAAAACATGAAAAAACAACATTTAATCGCATTAGATTTAGATGGTACTTTACTTACAGACAATAAAATTATTTCCGCACGAACAAAGAAAACAATTGAAAAAGCAAAAGAACAAGGACATGTTGTTGTCATTTCAACAGGACGTCCATTTCGCGCTAGTCACGCTTATTATAAAGAACTTGATTTGAATACACCTATCGTTAACTTTAACGGCGCTTATGTTCATCACCCGCTTGATACAAATTGGGGAACGCATCATTCCCCCCTTGAGCTTTCTACTGCACAAGAAATCGTTCGCGCTTGCTTTGATTTTGGCGTTAAAAACATTTATGCCGAAGTAATTGATGATGTATATGTTCGCGAAATTGATGAGGATAAAAAGCATATCTTTGAATTTGGCTCTCCAAATATTTTTACAGGCGACTTACTAAACATTTTGCAAGATCATCCAACATGCTTATTAATCGATGCACTGGATGAGCAATCAACAGCTATTCGTAAGCATTTAACAGATATGCATGCAGAAGTGATTGATCATCGAAAATGGGGTGCTCCTTGGCCGATTATTGAAATTGTGAAAAGCGGCCTCAATAAAGCGATTGGACTTCAAAAAGTTTCTAGCTATTATAACATTCCACAAGAACGAATTATTGCGTTCGGTGACGAAGACAATGATTTTGAGATGATTGAGTTTGCAGGTCACGGCATCGCCATGGGTAATGCTATTCCTGAATTAAAAACATTAGCAAATCATACGACATTAACAAACGAAGAAGATGGAATTGCTCTTTATTTAGAAGAGGTTCTTGGATTGTAATCTAAAAATTCCCTACTTATAGTTTGGCTCAAAACGCTCATACTATAACTAGACACAGCGATGTGTCAGTTGTTTTCTGCTAAAAAAGGGGGAATTACGAATGGGTAAAAAGAACAAATCAAAACGTTTCACCCAACAAGGGGCCGATGCTGTTATGAAGCATGCTGAAAGATTCCCGTACCGCGGTACATTAGCTGATGCAGAAAAAGAACGAAACAACTCTTCTCTCGGAGGGGTTTAAATGGGTAACTTATTATTTCAGCAAGCACGAGATGCTGTTTCGGGCGCCGTTTCTTGTTCAAGCGGCACAGAACAGCAGGAACTCGTTTATAGAGCCAAAAATGCTTTGCAATCCGCTTATGCCAATTCTTCAACTGCTGAAAAGGTACAACTGCGTGAGATGCAACAGCAACTACAAAACATTACTAACACACATTAAAACAAGAGGACCGATTCCCGGTCCTCTTTAATCTTTCCGAAATAACCCAAATACGCCGACTGTTTGAAGCACATTTGTAAATGCACCAGGGTCTACCTGTTTAATAATTCTCTCTAGTTCATATAGCTCGTAACGGGTAATAACGATCATTAACATTTCTTTATTTTCATTTGTATATGCCCCTGTCGCTGGTATAGTTGTAATACCGCGTACTAAACGTGCTTGAATCGCTTTTCGTACATCTTTACCATTCTTCGTAACGATAAATGCTGTAATTTTCACATGACGAGTATGAATTGCATCAATAATCCTCGATGATACATATAATGTTACTAACGTGTATAACGCTTTTTCCCATCCGTACAAATAGCCAGCTGCAATAATGATGATTGCATTAAAGAAAAAGAAATATGTTCCGACAGGCTTATCTTTTATTTTTGACAAAATCATTGCAATGATATCTAAACCACCTGTGGAAGCTCCCCATTTTAAGGCAATTCCTACCCCTATCGCTGAAATGAGACCACCAAAAATAGCATTCAATATAATATCATTTGAAACAGCCTTCACTGGTATAATTTCTAAAAACAGTGTCATAAATACAACACATAAAAAACTAAATAACGTAAACGCTTTTCCGACCTTTTTCCATGCTAAAATAACAACCGGAATATTAAATAAAGCAAAAAGTACTCCCGTCGATATGTGAATCGATGCAAAATCGCCTAACACTTGCGAAAGCAATTGAGATAATCCCGCGAAACCGCTCGCATATACTTTTGCCGGTGTTAAGAACAAGTTCATTCCAATTGCATTTAATAAACCTGCAATGATAACAACAATTAGTTTTTTCGTTAATTCGGCATAATTTAATTTTAAGTCCATACCCCATCCACCTTTATACATAATAGGTCACCACTACTCGTATACATAGTCTTTACGAAAACGGAAATGATAAACGTACAACTGTTTAGAAATGGAGTTGATATGTATGCCGCATACAAGCGATAATGACAAAAAAGCACGCGATAATAATGCAAAGCGCACACAAAAAAATGAACAAGAACAAAAAAATATCCAGCAAGGAAAACGTGCATATTCTAAAAAAACAAATCACCTTTAATCATTTATAAAAATACAAATTAAAAAACCGACATAAAACCTTCCTTTTTAGACGGGAGAGAGCATCCAGCTATGCATAGAAGCGGTCAGATCCTTTTCCTGCCCCATGCAAAGTTAAAACAAAAAGAGAAAACAAGTAGCGGTCACCTTTTGTTCTTCATAGCAGCGGATTATATGTCGGAAAATCAAAATGGATTTAATAGTACATCAACAATCTTGTTGATGTACTTTTTCATTTCACAAAAAACATATCAATTTCACTTCATGTTCACCTCGCTATTTTACAATAATAACAACATAATTAGATGAGGTGTTAAAGTGAAAGGAAAACAATTATTGATGGCCACAGCTGCGCTCGGAACGTTAATGCTGTCTGCTTGTGGTCTAAAAGATAACTCAGAGGCGATTGCAACATCAAAAGTTTCAACCATTACAAAAGGTGATTTTGACAAGCAGTTAAAAGAACGGTACGGAAAAGATATGCTATATGAAATGATGGCACAAGATATCATGACAAAAAAATATAAAGTATCTGATGATGAAGTCGATAAAGAATTCAAAAAAGCAAAAGATCAATTTGGTGATCAATTCAAAACGGTATTAGAAAGTAACCGCCTAAAAGATGAAGATGACTTTAAAAATCAAATTAGGTTCAAATTAGCAATGAACGAAGCCATTAAGAAAAGCATTACAGATAAAGATGTAAAAGCAAACTATAAACCTGAAATTAAAGCCAGCCACATTTTAGTAAACGATGAAAAAACGGCAAATGATATTAAGAAACAACTGGATGAAGGTGCTTCATTCGAAGAGTTAGCAAAACAACAGTCACAGGACCCAGGTTCAAAGGAAAATGGCGGAGACCTTGGATACTTCGGTCCAGGTAAAATGGTACCTGAATTTGAAGAAGCGGCTTACAAATTAAATGTCGGTGAAATTAGCAAACCTATCAAGTCATCACAAGGCTATCACATTATTAAACTTACCGATAAAAAAGAATTAAAACCATATGATGAAGTAAAAGATTCCATTCGTAAAAATCTGGAAGAACAGCGATTAGCAGATCAAACTACAGGCCAAAAAATATTACTAGACGAATTCAAGAAAGCTGATATTAAAGTAAAAGATAGTGATTTGAAAGATACATTCTCTCGTCTTTCCGGACAACAATAAAAAATCTAGCAACAGAGTGGGCTGGTAGAAGAATAGTAAATGAAATCCCCCCCCCGCATTAACGGGCAGTAAGACTCCCACCTCAAGATTCAGAGAAAAACGAGAAAGATAAGTGAGGAATCAACTGCCCGTAAAAGCCCGATTGGCGAGAGCTAATAATCAGCGGGGGATGAACCCCCCACTGATTAAGGTTTCACTTTATCGGCGCAAATTCGAATATATCGACGTTCCGACACATAACGACAAAAAACAGGAGCCTACTGACTCCTGTTTCCCAACACTCTGAAAATCCGAACAGGCATGAGCCTGTTCGGATTTTTTTATTTCTTGAAGTACGTCCAACCTTCTTCTTGATAAACCTTTTCTTCTTTCATCAACTTACCAAGCGCACGTTTAAACGCTGCTTTACTCATATTAAAACGTTCTTTAATGTCTTCCGGATGGCTCTTATCCCAAAACGGCATTGCTCCTCCGCGGCTCTCCATGTACTCATAAACCACCGCAGCATCATCTTCCATTCCCTCTTCTTTACGCGGAAGAAGTGAAATATTAATCGTACCATCATCTTTCACATCAATAATACGGCCCGTTACACGCTCACCAATACGAACTTGTTCTTTTCTTTCTGTGTGGTGTAAAAAAGCACGGAAATGTTCATCCGTTAATACAAACGAACCAACTTGAAGCGAGCGATATACACGTCCGTTCACATTTTTATTACGCATAGATGGCGTTGCCTCTACAATAATTTCCTGCATATCTGAATCTCTTGCCGGAAGAGCAATAAGACGGCCACGATTTGTTAATTTTAATGTACAATATAACTCATCGCCTTCTTCTGGCCAAACTGGTGTATAAATTGGAAACTCATCAGCTGGGATTAAGATATCCTTAGAAACACCAATATCAACGAACACACCTAGATCAGGTTTTACTTCTACAACTTTTACCCAATTCCAATCACTTATCGTAATAAGCGGCGTCTTCATCGTTGCAGAAATTCGCTCTTGATGATCAAGATATAGAAATACATCAATCGTATCGCCTTCCTCAATTTCTCCCGCTACTTCATTTTTATGTAAAAATACTTCCTCATAACCATCCTCATCGTCAAATCCAACCATATATCCAATTTCCGTTTCTCGTAAAACAGTTACCTGTTCAATCGATCCTGGCTGCAAATACATATATTTTAATTCCCTTCTATATATAAAGTATATTTTTATCATTCCAAAGAAAGCTTCATTATAACACGAATTTTCCTTTATTTGTCCAACTCGCAAAAATTCACTATAATAAGAGGTGGAATTTAATTTGGAGGTGCTTACTATGGCAAAAGATAGTTCTTTTGACATCGTTTCAAAAGTAGAATTACCAGAAGTAACAAATGCTATTAACATCGCATTAAAAGAAATTCAAAATCGTTATGACTTTAAAGGAAGCAAAAGTGATATTAAATTAGAAAAAGAAGTAATCGTTTTAACTTCTGATGATGAATTTAAATTAGATCAAGTAAAAGATGTTCTTATTTCAAAACTAGTTAAACGCGAAGTACCAATTAAAAACTTAGACTACGGAAAAGTAGAAAGCGCCGCTGGTAACACAGTACGTCAACGCGCAACGTTGCAACAAGGTATCGATAAAGAGAACGCTAAGAAAATTAATAACATTATTAAAGAGTTAAAATTAAAAGTGAAAACACAAGTACAAGATGATCAAGTACGCGTAACAGCAAAAAGCCGCGATGACTTACAAGCAGTAATCGCAGCAGTTCGTAGCGCTGATTTACCAATCGACGTACAGTTCATCAACTATCGTTAATAGAAAAAACTCTATAAAAGTACAATGACAGGCATAATCACCGTTTTGCAGGTGTTACGAAAGAAGTAATCCCAGTGCATAACAGTCATATCCATACAATATTTTTAAATACTAATTTTTTTAATCATCATTATGAAGTAATAATAACAAATTTTGTTATTCTGGTTGGGAATGAAAAAAAGATACATCCCAACCAGAATAACTACATTAGATGACAACTGCATTTATGAAGCAGAATTCATTACTTTAATCGGCCGATTTCTCTTATACATTCATAAATAGCACAGAAAAAGAATCTAAGTTTAATCCTACAGAGAGTTTTTATTGATCAGTAATAGTTACTACAGAATTTGCGTTAATTCTGTATTCAAAACTCGTTGTGCAGTAATAATAACACCCTGAGCAGTTACTCCATAAACACTGTATATGCCACCGTTTTGATTAGGAACAATTTCAACTTCATATTGGTCTGCTTGTCCCAAAGTAGAGTGAACTAAACTTAGAATTACAAGAGTAGAAGCATTAGCAGCTACAGTAAAGTTTCTCTGTTCGATTAATGTTCTTGTACCATCAAGTCTAAAAGATCGAAGTACCCCATTAAGTGTACCTCCAGTACGATTGAGGATTTTAACCTTAGCTCTATTTGCATTAGCAGGCTGATTTCCTACGTTTTCAATTGGCCCAGTAGTAAAAGGCATTTTAAATTCACCTCCTATTAACTAAAAAGATTCATAACCTGCAGATTACATATTCATCATATTCAATATTATGTTAGAATGCTTTAAACCAATTAATCAATTTACTTTAAAAAGATACATCCACATATTTTTTCGATGAAGGAAATCTCACACATACCTTTCTTGTTTCTATATACGCTATCAATCTGATCCACAAAACTCTAAGACAATTCCACCTTAATTCATCCTGTATCACTAATAAAAAACATATATTCTCGTCATAATATCTACTGTTGCATTTACAATAGAATAGATGTCATCTCATAAATAAAAAAGTACACTACTCACGAATTAATAGTGTACTAGAAAATATATATTATCCATGAATTGAAGAGATACACTGTCAATCTATCCACTTTCATTTTATAGAGTAGAAGATTTTTTCTTCTTTACAGCAATTAAAAAAGCAATAAATAACACATTCATACCAACTAACAAAGAGATAAAGATCCAATTAATCCCCGTTTTTTCTCTAACTTGATATACATTTGCTTCTTCTCGCTTCAATACGAGATAATAATTCCCATCTTCTTCTCTAATGATTTCATCTTCCAATAATCCCTTTAATTCTCGATTTTCTCCTATCTCATTTGCCGAAAGTGAAACTTTTTGTGTCTCTTTCGTGTTGTTAATTGCAACAAGTGTCACTTCATCTTTATACGTCCTTTTTAGCACACTCATCCCAGTCTTATCATATAGCAACTCAAATGTCCCACGGCGAAGAGAGGGGAATTTTTGACGAATCTCTCCCAATCTCGTTACATACTGTAAAAACTTTTCATCTGTTTTAAAATCCATTAAGCGGCGATTATCTGGCACTCCCCCGCCATCAAGCGCAATTTCCGTTCCGTAGTAAACAATCGGCATCCCTGGTGTTGTATATAAATAAGTAAGCGCAAGTTTTAAACGAGCCGGCGGATAATATGCGTTCTCTTTCGCGATTCTGACAAACCGCTTTGTGTCTTGATTATCTAAAAAATTACTTGTTACTTTACCATTTTCTATTAAACTAACGTCATAAAGTGGTTTAATAGGTGTATCCGTTTTCGTAAAGATATCTGTTATGTGCTTATAGTACTCATTATGTATACCCTCTCCCTCATCAGTCATAACGAGGAAATCTTTTTTTATTCCTTGAACACTTTGTTTTACTGTATTTAAAAAGGCACGAGATATTTCTTTACTATGCATAAGATAACTTCCATCTATGTTTGCTTCTTTCATCCACCATTTTATCGAATCAATAAGCGTTTCTTGCTCTTTTTCTATAACAAATTGAAACACCACTTTCATATCTCGTTTATGCGCTTCTTGTACAAGTTGTTTCACATCTTGCATTGACCCAAAATGTTCATTCACTTTTTGCAAATCAACCGTACCATACCCATCATACGTTTCACCTTTAAAAATTGGCGAAAGCATAATAGTAGTGAATCTCATCTCTTTTATGTAATCAATTCGCTTTACAATCCCTTGTATATCTCCCCCTTGGTATCTTTCTAAATTCCCTACATCAAGCTGTTTATCATTTTTTGCATCTCCATTATTAAAGCGGTCAACCATAATAGAATATACTACTTCATCTTGCCACTCTCTTTTTTCTTCCGCTAATGTATGTATAGGCGCTAAGAAAGCAAATACCATACAAAAACAAATCAACACTCCTCTTCTCCATATCTTCTTCACATAATATCCCCCAACTTCTTTTTAATTGTAAGAATAGTATATCAATTTTCCGAACAAACCGCACTTACACAAACACCATGTTAGGTTTTCTTACATGATATTTTAAATTTTCTGAAAAATATGTTGATTTTTTATTAATTATTGAATATGGCATGAAAAATAACATTAAATGTAACATTTTATAACATTATAGGAGGGGAAAAGAATGAACATGGGAGATACTGTGTTTTTATTTTTAGCGACGGTAATGGTTATGATTATGACGCCAGGTTTGGCACTTTTTTACGGCGGGATGGTTCGTAGCAAAAACGTGCTGAGTACAACGATGCATAGCTATAGCGCGATGGCGATTGTTTCCATTCAATGGATTTTTATCGGTTATTCTTTATCATTCGGGCCAGATTGGAATGGCGTCATTGGTACATTAGATTGGTTCGGCTTACAAAACGTAACTTTTACACCAAACGCAGACTACTCCGCTACTATTCCTCACAATTTATTTATGATGTTTCAACTTATGTTTGCAATCTTAACACCAGCGCTAATTTCAGGAGCATTCGCTGAAAGAATGCGATTTTCTGCTTTTCTCATTTTTATCCTTCTTTGGACGACAATCGTTTATAATCCCGTTGCCCATTGGGTATGGGGCGTTGGCGGATGGCTTCGCGAACTTGGCGCATTAGATTTCGCCGGTGGTAACGTTGTCCATATCACATCTGGCGTTGCCGGGCTTGTACTAGCAATTTTTCTCGGTAAACGAAAAGACATAAACGGCCCTTCTCCTCACCATTTACCATTTACACTTTTAGGCGCGGGCCTATTGTGGTTCGGCTGGTTCGGATTTAACGTCGGCAGTGCCCTTACACTAAACGACGTAGCACTGACCGCATTCATTAATACAAATACCGCTGCCGCAGCTTCTGCTTTAACATGGATCTTAGCAGAGTGGTTCTTCCAATCAAAACCGACTGTAATGGGAGCAGCTTGCGGCGCTGTATCAGGCCTTGTTGCTATTACACCGGCTTGCGGATTCGTCACTCCTTTCTCCGCTCTTTTAATCGGGGCGATCGGAGGCGTTCTTTGCTTCGGAGCTGTCTTCTTTTTAAAGCATAAACTTGGATATGATGATGCACTTGATACATTTGGATGTCACGGCGTGGGTGGTACATGGGGTGGTATTGCAACCGGGCTATTTGCAACCACTTCTGTAAATAGCGGCGGCGCTGATGGATTGTTTTATGGAAATGCTGCACTTCTTTGGAAACAGTTCACTGCAATTGGAGCGACATATGCTTTTACAATCGTGATGACATACACCATTATTAAAGGAATTAGTTTCTTCCTTCCCGTTCGCGTACATGAACATGAAGAGCAAATGGGACTCGATATTTCGATGCATGGTGAGAAGGCTTATGAATATAGCGAGAAATCACTAGGCGAAGTGGCAATACAAAAAGAGGCTAAATGATGCATTTTATAAGTATATAACTTTTATAATAGAAAAAGGTTTATCTCTTTTTAATACGAGATAAACCTTTTTATTTGTTACCTCAGGTACTTATCGTCTATGTTTTATTAGAGTACGTATCCAAAAAGCAGACCTTCGGAAGGCTATGTCTGAAGGCGGAATGATCGGCCTCAATCCATGAAGACCATGAATTTCAGGGTAATAGACTGGGGCTTCTCCAGTTATTAATCTTTAATTTTAAGTTCCCTTTTCTTCTTCATAATAGCGATTTATATGTCGAAAAAACAAAATGGATTTATATAATCGATACACGATATTCTCATTCATCTCTTTTTAAATCCGCATTTAGAAAGTAAAAAATCTAATAAAAAATAAAGCTCTTATAAATATTTTAAAACAAAATACGACTGAAAATTCAGTCATCCTTTGTTATTCATCATATTTGTAGACACATACAGCAGTTTAAATTTGAGAATGTTATTACTTCGCAGGATTTCCTACGTACGCTGAAATATCAACGTTTAATGCTTTCGCTAAGCGCATACCATACTCACGATCTGCACGGAAGAAGTTACAGATTGCAAGTAATTTCGTTTGTTCATGCACATCTTTTAAATCATTTGTTAAGTTGGCAATTAAGTTGTCTTGTTCTTCTTTAGAGAATGAACGGTAACGCTCACCCGCTTGCTTAAAGTCGTTTGGTTTATCAATTTTTTCACGAGATACGTACCCTTCAAGCTTCATAGTTGAATCACGGTAATTAGGATCTTCAACTGGATTTTCAGCATGTCGACTTGGCTCGTAGTTAATTGTTGATGGTTGTTGATTCATTTGCATCGCACCATCACGTTGTTGATTGCGAACAGCTGCATATGGGCAGTTTACTGGAATTTGTAAGTAGTTCGCACCAAGACGGTAACGTTGTGTATCCGGATAAGAGAATAAACGTCCTTGTAATAATTTATCTTCAGATGGTTCAATACCAGATACAGTCGCACTTGGAGTAAACGCAGCTTGCTCTACTTCTGCAAAGAAGTTTTTCGGGTTACGATTGAGGGTCATTGTCCCTACTTCCATTAATGGGAAGCGATCTTCTGGCCATACTTTTGTTGGATCTAATGGATCAAAGTCTAAAGAATCCATTTCATCTAATTGCATTACTTGTACGTGAAGATCCCATTTCGGATAATTACCTTTTTCAATCGCATCAAATAAATCACGAGTTGCATGGTTGAAGTCTTTCCCTTGTACTTCTACCACTTCTTTTGCACTCAAGTTACGAACACCTTGCTGTGGTTTCCAGTGATATTTAATATAAACAATTTTACCTTCTGCATTAATCCATTTAAATGAATGTACTCCAAACCCTTCCATTTGACGATAGTTTGCAGGAGTTCCGTAATCAGAGAATACCCAAGTCATCATATGCGTAGACTCTGGAGACAATGTCATGAAGTCCCAGTAACGATCTGGCGTTTGAATATTTGTATCTGGTGCTGGTTTTAAGGAATGCACCATGTCAGGGAATTTAATTGCATCACGAATGAAGAAAACAGGTAAATGGTTACCAACGATATCATAGTTTCCTTCTTCTGTATAAAACTTCACAGCGAAGCCACGTGGGTCGCGAGCTGTTTCCGGAGAACCTTGCCCATGAATAACCGTTGAGAAACGAACGAATACAGGTGTTTCTGTTCCTTCATTTTGTAAAAATGCTGCTTTTGTATATGCTTTCATGCTATTTTTCGTTACGAAAACACCATGAGCACCCGCACCACGTGCATGTACAACACGCTCTGGAATACGTTCACGATCAAAATGAGCAAGCTTTTCTACTAAATGATAATCTTCTAATAATACCGGTCCACGACGACCAGCTGTACGAGAATTTTGGTTATCTCCTACTGGAGCACCTTGGTTTGTTGTTAAGCGATCATTTGGATTCATCAAGGGAAACCTCCTATTATTTCATAATAATAATTACTTATTTAAAATTATTATAAATTAATTATTATTCAAAATTATTTTTTTGTCAATTATTTTATTCGCTTTTTTGGAAACAATTTCTACTAAACAATCAATAAATGATTCTTTTGCATTTGGCATAGCCGGTCTGAAATAGCGTGCACCTAATTCATCTGTCACAACTTTACATTCATAATCGTTGTCATACAACACTTCTAAATGCTCAGCCACAAACCCAACTGGACAATACACAAAAGTGTTATAACCATGCTTTTCATATAAATCTTTCGTTAAATCTTGTACATCTGGTCCAATCCATGGATCTGGTGTATTTCCGGCACTTTGCCAGCCGATTGTATAATTTTGAATCTTCGCTGCTTCAGCAATTAAATCTGCCGTATGCTGCAGTTGCTTCACATATGGGTCTCCTGCTGCAATAATTTTCTCTGGTAAACTATGCGCTGAAAAAATTACAACAGCTTTCTCCCCGTCTGTAATTCTAGCAAATGTTTCTTTTATTTGATTTGCCCAATACGCAATAAATTTCGGTTCTTCGTACCATTGCTCAATCGGCTCTATAACAGGACCATTTATGTTCTCAGAAATCTTTTTGGCACGCTCGTTGTATGCTTTAATACTAAAAGTTGAATAATGAGGTGCGAGCACCATACTAATTGCTTCCTCAATACCGTCCTGCTTCATCTCTTCCACAGCATCTTCAATAAATGGAGCAATATGTTTTAGTCCCAAATAACATACAAATTCAAATTCTGAAAAACGCTTATTTAACTCATTTGTTAATTTTCTAGCTTGTTCCTTTGTAATTTTCGCAAGCGGTGAAATACCACCAATCGCTTTATAACGCCCAACTAACTCATCAAGCGCTTCTTGAGATGGCTTACGCCCATGGCGAATATGTGTATAATAATATGCCTCTACATCCTCTAGTGACTCTGGAGTTCCGTACGCCATCACAAGTAAACCTATTTTCTTCTTATTCATCTATATTCACCTCAATATCGGAAATGAGAATCTTTTTCAAGAACATTCGTTTCCAGTATACCAATCGATAATAAGTATATCAAAATAATAATTATAAATAAATATTATTTATAATATGATTTTTAATTTTATTTGACAATTTATTTAATAAAAGTTACCACGTTTTCGTTTTATCATTTCTAAAATAA
>NZ_CATKPV010000048.1:0-102340 GCF_949768135.1 Bacillus sp. IT-79MI2
CCATAGCTTATGGTGAACGGCTTTTTTCGCGCGGTACTTGGGGCTATCTAATTAAGAGATTCGTAATTCCTAAAGAAAAATAATTTCGTTAAAATCCCCATACCCATCAACCTAACAGAATAGGTTGCTCCAAAAATGATAAGAATGAACTTCGTTGCTATAAAAGACATAAAACCATAAACACTTACTTCATATTTACTTTTGTTGTGAACGGTAAAAAGTATCTACCAATTGATTATACTCGCTTCTTGAAATTTCTTTATTATACAGTTTAATTAATAACTCTTTATGCGCCTTCGAAAACGCTATTTTGTCAATAAATTTTGGATACATATGATCATTCTCTCCTCATCTGATAAATTATTATGTTGCACTTCCCTTGAGTATTATAATAAAATAAACAACCAATGTTTTATGGAATATTGTATATCGAGATGAATGGATATATTTGTAAACTCTTACTATAACGAGAGTATAAAAATTCATAATATTTTAATATTAAAAATAAAGAAATGATTATGGCAATCCCAACAGAAGTTTTAACATGCTTAGGTGGAGCAATTACAGCACTAGAAGAGGCTTTAAAAGTAGCAATGTAATATAATTCTTTACGCCTATTTTTAAAATATGTTAAGTAATGTAATGAAAGGAGCTGAGTTGATATCACGGTATTAGAACAAATAAACCAATCCTCTCAATTATTATTACTTTTATCAACACTTTGTTTTTACATGTATTTACGAAAAGAGAGACAAAAAAAGAAAACTTACTAGTTTAGAATTTACGATGTATATAGTAACGTAATGTGCCTATCTTCTTTGGGGAATTAGTTTTATTGGTAGAGTGTGGGGGTAATGTGACTGTCTTTGTAAGCAGTAGAATTACGATTTATGAACGAGGGATGAAATGATAATAGTATGTAAATTTAGTGCGATATAGAAATATAATAGAGAATAGGGGGACAAAAAATCCACTTTTAAACAAATAAAAACCCATGGAGAAATGCTATTTTCTTCGTGGGTTTTATTATTTTTTTTCGCAAATCACCTAATAGGTAGATGATCTCTTATAAGTACTTACTTAAAGTTCCGTCTTCAATACAAGAGAGGGGAATGGTTTGTTCAGTGCTTCTTACCATATTTCGTAAAATAATTGTTTCTGTTTGTATCTCATTTTCACCAATAATAAGCACGTAAGGAATATTCTCTTTATTTGCGTAATTAAGGGACCGTTTTAATTTACGTCCAGCAAGTTCCAGCTCAACTTTGAAAGTACTTTTAGAACGCAAAAGTTGTGTAATTCGTAAACATTCCACTTCGGTGTTAATAGGAATAATGAAAATATCAGCACAAGTAGATTCCGTTTCTTTTTGCGTAAGAGCTGTATAAATAACATCCAAGCCAAAGGAAATCCCTACTGTTGGATAGGATGTATTGTCGTTACGAAAGGCTCCAATTATATTATCATAACGTCCGCCACTACCAATACTTGAAGTAATGCTTCCATCTGTTAAAAAAATTTCATAAACTGTGCCTGTATACATTGTAAGTCCTCTTGCTAGGAATGGATTGAAAATCGTATTGTTTTGGACGCCAAGAGCGAGTAAGTATTGCTGTAATTGTTGTAGTTCGTTGATTCCATCCGTAACAAGTGAATTTGAGAAAATTTGTTTAAACTCATTAAGTTCTAATGTCATACAAGATTCAACCGTATGACAAACAACCTCTATAGTGTCATTTACTATTCCACGGCTTTGTAAATCCTTCCGTACACCATCAATTCCGATTTTTTCAAGTTTATCTAATGATAAAATAACATCGTTTGTTTGTTCATCTTGAATTTCAACTGATTTAAGAATACCTGTTAATAACTTCCGATTATTATATTGAATTGTAACATCTAAGTTTAAAGTTTTGAAAAGATCAAATGCCATGGCCATCAATTCAGCTTCAGCAATAACAGATTCTACGCCGACTATATCAACGTCGCATTGAATAAATTCACGAAACCTTCCTTGTTTTATTGGTCCATCACGAAAGACCTTTCCAATTTCATAGCGTTTAAAAGGCAGCCTGATATCCGGGTTCATTGCTATTACTTTTGCAAATGGAATCGTTAAATCATACCGAAGAGCGATTTCACGATTTCCTTGATCACGTAGTGTGTACATTTCTTTTAAAATTTCAGCACCGCCTCCATATTTATAGGCCATAAGTTCATACATATTTAATGTAGGTGTTTCAAGCGGTTTACAACCATATCGTTCAAAAGTCTCTTCACAAGCACGTTTAATTCTATTTCGTAACAACTGTTCCGCGGGTAAATAATCTTTTGTTCCTTTTACATTTCTTACATCCATTTGAATCACTCCTTTTTTAAATTAAAAAAAGCTATGCAGGTATAAAAATACCCACATAGCTTTATGAATGCTTCGTGGGTAACAGGAAAAGCCCTGTACCCACGAAGAAAAAATTCTTCGGATACACGGCATTATGTATGATGATGAAGTTGGAAAGAAGTATTAGAATTAAACATATTCAATCTCTCCTTAAGTTTTTTCAAAAGTATAACAAATGTTTTTTGAAATATCAATGTTTTTTGAAAATAAAAACAAGATTAATGGATGAATTAATCCTACTGTATATAAACAGTTTGAGTGATAGAATATGCTTGTCATCACTTGTTAAAAAATAGCAAAGTAAGCTACAATACTTATGTATTTGAAATTATATTTCCAACGTCTTTATCTCAATTCATATATTAAATAATACATATAAATTTGTTGCAGGAGGATTTTAGCACAATGGAATACAAAACGAATGTAATGCGGTTATTAGATAAGAAAAAAATCAATTATAAACATTATAGCTATGTGGATACTGATGCGATTAGTGGAATAGATGTTGCTTTGGTATTAGGACAATCTCCTAATCAAGTATTTAAAACACTAGTCACCATGGGGAAATCAGGGCAGCACTATGTTTTTGTTGTACCTGTAAATAAAGAATTAGATTTGAAAAAAGCAGCTTCTAGCGTTCGTGAAAAATCAATAAGTATGCTGAAATCTAAAGATTTACTCTCGCTCACCGGCTATATTCATGGTGGCTGTTCACCGATAGGGATGAAAAAATATTTCCCTACGGTCATTGATAATAGTGCTACGGAGTTGGATACAATGATCTTTAGTGCCGGGAAGATAGGGTATCAAGTTGAACTAGGACTAGATGAATTTAAAAAAATAATTCGCTTTGAACTACACGATATTGTAGTTGAGTAGTATATTATTAATTCCAATGATTGAGTTGGAGATATAATAGATCCATGTACTGGAATGTAATAAAAAGAGCCATTTGGCTCTTTTTATTATTTTATCCCGCATTAACGGGCAGTAAGACCCCCACCTCAAGATTCAGAGAGAAACGAGGAAGATAGGTGGGGGATCAACTGTCCGTAAAAGCCCGATTGGTGAGGGCTAATAATCAGTGGGGGATGAAGAAAACCCCCACTGATTAAAGTCTCACTTTATTGAGAAGGCTTGCTCTTCTTAATGGAGTGAAGGTAGTGGGGCTAGGTACTGAAATTTAATTCGTATTATTTTGGAATTTCGGTATCTTTTTAATGCCTTCGGTTCCTACGATACTGCCAATAAGTGCAATTAATATACTTGAAGAAATAAATTTAATTATATAGTAAATTCCTGTTCCAGTAACTAAATCTAAGATTAAAAACTTTTTTATAGTTGAGCCTTTTATTATGTGAATAACAATTTGATCGTTTTTTCTATTCAACATTGTCACACCCTTATCCTTTTACAAAAGAATATTACAAGGAAAGGTTGTCATATTCACTCATGACTACATAATAGTTATCTAATTTCAGTGTTGATGATTAAAAAGTAAAAAGAGGTTAACTAGCTTTTTAACAAAAGCTTCATTATAAAAACAAAAGAGCAGCTAGCAAAAGCTAACTGCTCAGCCCCAGGGAAAGGGAGAAAAGATTGTAGGTACTACAAAATTTGATTAAAGCTGTTCACCAGCCTTTATACAGTATGTACGGAATTTGAAATATTATACAGGAGGGAGAGAAAGTGAAAGTATAGAAGATTTCTGATCATGTAACTGAAGTTAATATGAAGTTTCTGAATGAGAGGTCTTCCGATTGTTCTTTATATGTATTTCTTCTTATTAGTATACAAAATTTCGCAATATAAGACAGGTGAAAAATAAAACGACAAGAATATGTAACGTAAAGGAAAAAGAAAAGAGGGAGAAAGATGTGGAGAACGACAGATCTTTGTGATGCCTTTGAAGGAGACGTACAAGTATGTAAGCCTATTTTTCAATCATATGGAAAGAAAGAGCAATTTCATGGGAAGATTGCAACGGTTAAAGTGAAAGATGATAATGTATTAGTAAAGGAAGCGCTACAAACTTTACCAGAGGGGACTGTGTTAGTAGTTGATGGAGGTGCTTCTACGAACTGTGCATTACTTGGAGATAATTTGGCAAACATTGCAAAGGAACGAAATATAGCAGGGATTATTGTATATGGATGTGTTCGTGATTCTAAGGAACTACGAAATATTAACATTGGTATTTTAGCATTAGGTACAATGCCGAAGAGAAGTAGAAAAGAGGGAAAGGGAGAAACAAAAATTCCTTTGCAATTTGGAGAAATTGAGTGGATTCCTAATCAGTATGTGTATGCGGATGAAGATGGTATTATTGTATGTGAACAACCGATTCATAGCAACCTGTAGTATCTATATAATAGAAGCTTTATAATTTAATGTAACCGGCTATTATTCTTAGAAAATAAATCAGAGAAAACATAGACAAAATCTCGTGTCAATAGTAAAATAATACAGAAATTTATAATTTGATGAATGTATAGGTATGTCGTTTATACGATAACTTTAAAAGGAAATTGGTGGAAATAAAATGGGTTCGCCGTTAAAAGTGAATGTTATCACAATGATACATTCATAAGTTACATGCTCTTTCCTATACAAATACAACCGCTACCTATGCGGATAGGAGGAGGTGTTGTGCATTTTGTTTAGCACTCACGGTAGAGTGCTATTGCACGCCCTTGAAGGGCCTTTTTTTATGTATATGTAAGCAAAGGGAGGAATAACCAAGGATGGCAATGATAAAAAAATGGCTGCTTACGTTGATAATGGCAGTGGCATTAGTATTTGTTTCATTTACAAATACTGTACATATTACGTTTGCTGAAGGGAAAACAGCAACACTTGCGATCATTGGAGAATCGCAAAAAGGAGTTATTTTATGTCCGAAAGAAGTGCCAATTGAAGATGGAGAAACAGCCTATAGTTTGTTACAAAAAGTTATGGGGACTAAAGTAACAGCTGAGAATACGAAGTATGGTATGTATGTTAAAGGTATTGACGGTTTAATGGCTGGTGATATAAGTGCTACAAGCGGATGGGCATATGATGTGAATGATCAAGCTGCCATGGTAGGGGCAGATAGTTATAAATTAGAATCTGGAGATGTTGTTGCATTTCGTTTTGTTGTAAATTGGGACAATATGAGCACAGAAAAGTTGCAACAAGTACTCGATAAGATTGGAACTTGTGAAAAAGATCCAGGTACTACAAAACCAGAAGAGCAAAAGCCGGATGGTCAAAAGCCTGAAGAACAAAAACCAGAAGAGCAAAAACCAGAAGAGCAAAAGCCAGATGGACAAAAACCAGAAGAACAAAAGCCAGATGGACAAAAACCTGAGGAACAAAAACCAGGAGAACAAAAGCCGGATGGACAAAAACCTGAAGTTCAGAAGCCACAAGAACAAAAGCCTAATGAGTTGAAAGAACCAATCAAAAATGAATTACTAATAAAGCAATTAGATCAAGCGATTGCGAAAACATCAAAAAAAATGATGGAAGATGGAATCGATAGTGATTGGGTAGCAATTGCACTAGCACATTCAGGGAAAAATATTCCAGTAGGAACAAAAATTAGTTATTTACAATCTTTAACACAAAAAGTAGAAAAACGTGTGGAACGATTTAGCGCTACAGATATAGCAAGAACTGTTTTAGCGGTATTAGCGGTAAATGGAAATCCAACAAATGTTGCAGGAAAGAATTTAGTTCAAAAACTATATCAATCTGAAAAACTAAATTCTGTTACTGGTTATACATTTGCTTTACTTGCACTTGATACAAAAAAATACGAAGTACCAGCTGGAGCAAAGTGGAACCGTGCGGCTTTAGTAAAAGAGATTTTAAATGCACAACATACAGACGGTGGTTGGACATACAATGTGGAAAGTAGTAAGGAAGAGGCTAGTAATATTGATGTAACAGGTATGGTTTTATCAGCATTAGCACCATATCAGAAACAACCAGAGGTAAAACAAGCTGTAAAAAAAGCAGTGCAATATTTGTCAAGTAAACAATTGAACACTGGTGGATTTGAAGCTGATGGTCAAGAAAATTCAAATAGTGTTGCACAAGCAATTATTGGACTTGCTATTACAGGGATTGATCCAACTAGTGAAACATTTACTAAAAATAATGTAAACGCAGTTCAAAATTTAATATCATACCAACTTGCAAATGGTGAATTTAAATGGTTGCCAAGCGACGAAGAGGGTAGCAGTATGGCTACTGAACAAGCACTTTTAGCACTTGTTCAATATAAGGCATTTGTAAATGGTAAAGGTTCTATATATGATTGGACAAATTCATCAACTGAAGATGATATAAACTCAGTTGAAGAGCCGAAGGAACCTGTAGTGGATGAGAGCAATGGGATTGAAAAGCAAGAAGTGATTCAAAAACAAGAGAAACAAACAAACGATGAGAACTCTCGTGTTGTTACGAAAGATAACACAGTAAATAATGAAAAAACTGCGAAAAATCGTCAGTTACCAAAAACAGGAGCATCTGCTTGGGATACTGCTATGCCAGTAGGAATGGGCGTATTATGTATCGCTTCAGCATATGTTTTATGGAGACGAAGAGCAGCTTAACAAAAATTAGGAGCAATGATTTGCTCCTAATTTTATTAGGAAAGGTGAGAAAAACATGAGTATGATGAAATGGTTACTCTCAGTTGTCCTTTCATTTGGATTGCTTGTTGGATGTAGTCAAAATGAATCAAAACCTGAACAAAAAGCAATTTCAAAAACAGAACAAAAAGAAGAACTGAAACAAGAAGAGAAAAAGGAAGAAAGTAAACCGGAAGAACAGCAAGAATCAGTAGAGAATAAACAACAAGAAGAGCTACAAAAGGACAATCAGGAACAAAAATCGCAAGAACAACCTGAAATAAAGAAAGAAGAGAAAAAAGAGCAAGAACCAGTTGCTCAGCAAAAACAACAAGAACAAACAAAAGCGCAGCAAGAAAACGCTGAACAAAAGAAAGCACCAGAAGTAAAAGAAGAGGCTAAAGTAGTTAATCAGCCAAAAGAAACACCAAAGCAGGAACAGTCGAAAGATCCAGAACCTAAAATAGTCCCAAAGCCACAACCTCAACCCGAACCAAAGCCAGTACCAAAACCAGTACCAAAACCACAAGCTCAGCAAGTTACCATTTCTGTACGTGGTGATCAAGGGTATTTATTAGGTGCGAAAAAAGTAGATATGCAAGAAGGAACTACAGTTTTTGATGTGTTAAACAATACAGGGCTAGATATTGATTCAACTGGATCTGGAAACAGTAAATATATAAAAGGGATAAATGATTTATATGAATTTGACAAAGGACCAAAAAGTGGATGGAAGTATCGTGTAAATGGTACTTTTCCAAACCGAAGTGCAGGTGCATATAAAGTCAAGCCAGGAGATAATATCGAATGGGTATATGTGTTAAATTAGGAAAGGGCTTTAGGTAAAGGTTATGAAAATTATCTTTTCTTCTTTACATCCTTTTGTGAATTTTTTTTATTATATTGGGGTGATGATACTATGTATGATGTGTCTTCACCCTCTTTTTTTAATGGGTGCGATTATTATGATTGTACTGTTAAACATCATGCAAGAAAATGGCGAGAAAATAAGAACAATGTTACCAAGTACGTTTCTTTTCTTTGTAATGGTGATTGTGTTAAATCCTTTGCTAACGCATAGGGGAGCGACTACATTGTTTCGTTTAGGGGATAATCGAATTACATTAGAAGCGTGCATGTATGGATTCATAATGGGATTATTGTTACTTGCTATTATGTTCACATTTACTTCCTATAATGATGTGATTTCAAGTCATAAATTTTTGTATTTATTTTCACGGATTTCACCGAAAGTTGCGTTACTAACAATGATCACAGTGCGTTTCGTTCCTTTATTTATCCGGCGTTTAAGACAAATTACACTTGTTCAAAAGACAAAAGGAGTGCAATTAGATTCAGGCTCATTCATAGGGAGAATCAAAAATGGAATGAAACTCTTGCAGGTGTTGCTTGTTTGTTCTTTAGAAGATGCATTACAAACGGCAGATTCCATGCAAGCGCGTGGATTTGGAGTGACGAAGCGTAGTACGTACATTCGATATCGAATGGAAAGGCAAGATTGGTACATACTTGCGTGTTTAGCAATTTTATTACTAAGCTGTTTTGTGTTCAATTTTTACGGTGCTGGCAAACTATTAATCTATCCAAGAGTGGAATCGCTTGTATTTCAGCAATATGATGGAATATTATTCGTGTTATTTATACTGTTTATTAGTTTACCAATCATAATGGAAGGGGGGGAATGGTTATGGTGGCGCATGCAGAAATAAAAAATTTAGCATTTACGTATGCTGATGAAAAAGTACAAGCATTAACGGGCGTTTCCTTGAGGGTCTCTCAAGGTGAGTTTATTGTGCTTGCTGGCCGCTCAGGATGTGGTAAGACAACACTTTTGAAACATTTTAAGAAAGAGTTACTCCCAATTGGAAAGTGCACAGGCAATATGTATTATAATGGAACTTCTTTACTGGAGATGCCAGACTTATTGTCAGCACAAGAAGTGGGAATGGTATTTCAAAATCCTGAAAATCAACTTGTTATGGATACGGTAATTCAAGAATTGGCATTTTCTCTTGAAAATGTTGGTTTAGAGACAAGTATAATTCAAAAGAGAATCGCTGAATTAATTAGTTTTTTAGGGTTTCAAGATTTGTTACACCAGTCTGTTCACACGTTATCGGGGGGACAAAAACAACTTGTTAATTTAGCGGCAGTTCTTGTTTTACAGCCCAAATTATTACTCCTTGATGAACCGACAGCACAGCTTGATCCAATTGCAGCAAAAGATTTTTTAGGGTTATTGAAACGAATTAACGAAGAACTCGGGATTACAATTATCATGAGTGAACATCGTTTAGACGAAGTAATGCCACTAGCAACTCGAGTTGTGTTTATGAATGCTGGGGAAATTATTTATGATGGAATCCCGCAACAGGTTATATCGAAAATGTGGACAGTAGAAGAATTCCGACCGTTTATCCCTCAAATTCCAAGATTGTTTTTAGAATGGAATGTAGAGCAAATACCCTTTACGGTAAGGGAAGCACAAACACAAATTCATTCTGAGTTATCTATCGAACATGAAGTGCCAGTTATATCACGGGCAGAAAAAAAAGAAGTGATTTTACAAGTAAAACATATATCCTTTCAATATGAAAAAAATAGCCCTTTTATTTTAAAAGATTTAACGTTATCGATTGAGCAAGGGAAGTGGACTGCGCTTGTTGGGAAAAATGGTACTGGAAAATCAACACTTTTAACCATCTTGGCAGGATTAAACAAAACTAGAAGAGGAAAAGTACGGTGGAACGGAACGGAGATTTATAAAATTGATTCAAAGGAACGATTTAAAAGAATAGGTTTTGTATCGCAACATCCATATTATCATTTTACATTTGAGACGGTGTGGGATGAAGTTTTTGAAAGAGTGAATGAATTATATGGTGATAATGGGAAAAAAATAGCCGAAGATATGTTAAAACGATTTTGGCTTCATTCTATTCGAGATCGTCATCCACATGATTGTAGTGGGGGAGAACAACAGTTAATCGCACTATGTACAGCTTTATTATCGAAGCCAAGTTTATTATTACTAGACGAACCGACAAAAGGGCTTGATCCAGAAAAAAAAGAAAAATTAGGTGTGCTGTTTCAAGAGTTACAAAAAGAAGGAACAACAATTGTGATGGCAACACATGACATTGAATTTGCAGCTAAATATGTTGATCATTGTATGATGTTATTTGATGGGAACGTAATTATGGATGATACACCAAAGAAATTCTTTAGTGATAATTTCTTTTATACAACATCTATTAATCGTTTTATTCGCAAGCAATTACCTTATGCATTAACGTGGGAGGATGTGTACAAATCGTGTCCAAACGATATTTTGCTCTCATAATGCTTAGTTTCATTATTGCAATAAGTACGCTTCTCTTTACTTCTTTTGTAACAGATAAATATTATATTTGGTGTAGTTTATTTTTATTATCCATTATCATGTTACCTTTTTATATACGATTTGAGAGGAAAGCATTTGTTTCACGTGAAATAGTCATTGTAGCTGTTTTAGCAGCAATAGCAGCAGTTAGTCGTGTACCGTTTTCCATTATGCCGAGTGTACAACCAACATCTTTTGTTATTATTGTATCTGCAATTGTTTTTGGAAGTGAAACAGGCTTTATGATTGGGGCAACGGCAGCACTTGTATCTAATATATTTTTAGGACAGGGGCCTTGGACACCGTGGCAAATGTTTTCTTGGGGAATGATAGGTTTTATAGCTGGTTTACTTCGAAATACATTTATAATGAGAAAGTTATGGGGGAGAGTCATCTATGGGTTCATAGCCGGTTTTGTTTTTGGCTGGATTATGAATTTGTGGGGGATACTTGGCTTTTTAGAAGGATTAACATGGAAAGACTTTATTGCATACTACGCTGCAAGTTTTTACTTTGATCTAGCTCATGCACTCTCAAATGTAATTTTTCTTGTTTTGTTTGGCTCATCGTGGATTAGAATTATTACAAGGTTTAAAAAGAAATATGGAATTTTAGATGATGATAAAGAGCTATTATCTCAAGTAAACAAAGCATAAGTATATATCATAAAGCATAAGAATATAAAGTAGGGTCGCGACTTACATATTCGTTTGCCTCTTTCATGCTTCTTACCACTGGTGAGAAGCATTTTTTCATACATATTATATTGTGAAAAATGTCAAGAAATCGATTTAATATGCTTCGATTTTTATATGAGATTTTTTATATAATAGTAAATGAGAAAAAATTCAAAGAGGAGATGCCATATTCATGAAGCTAGTTGTTCCAAAGCAGCACGGTGCATGGGGGATGCTGCTGATTCCGTTTATACTTAGTGTAATACTTGGTAAACCTACTTTCTATCATATTCCACTCTTTATCGCTTGGTTATTTATCTATTTAGCAACGTATCCATTTTTGATGTATATGAAGCAAACGCGAAAGAAAGAATTTTTACATTCAGCAATTATTTATTTTATTATTGCATGTGTCTTCGGTATACTATCTTTACTATACGAGTGGAAAATTCTTTTCTTCGCAGCTATTATGATTCCGCTCTTTTTTGTGAATATATATTTTGCTCGTCAAAAAAGGGAACGAGCTTTAGTAAATGATATTTGTGCAATACTTGTTTTTTGCATAGGTGGTTTAATAAGTTATTATTTTTCGATGAAAACAGTTGATGAAACAGCATGGTGGATTGCAGCAACTTCTTTTTTATACTTTTTAGGTAGTACATTTTATGTGAAAACAATGATACGTGAAAAGAATAACCCGACCTATCGCTATGTATCATGGGGATATCACATTTTCTTAACTGTTGCATTGTTTGTAGTAAACCCATGGCTTTCTCTAGTTTTTATACCTAGTCTAGTTCGAGCAATTATATTATATGGTAAGAAAATATCTATTTTAAAAGTAGGGGTTTTAGAAATCGTTAATTCTGTATATTTTTTAATTGTCACGGCAATACTGTTTTAGTATGCCATTTGAGTTACATCCCATCTAGTAAATAGATGGGATGTATTCATTCTTGTTCCAAAATATGAACCGTATGATCACATTTTTGTAAGGCGTGCTCCACAGCCTGCAAGGATTGTTCTATACGTTCTCGATTATCAGTTTTTTCGACTGTTTGTAATGCGTTTTCTAAAGATTGTTTTGCTTCATGTAAAGAATGATAAGAATCTTGAACATATCCACGTGCGTTTTTGTTCATTATATATTCCTCCTTTATCCCGCTATTTGTGGGCAGTAATACTCCTACCTCAAAATTCGGTGAAAGCATTGTCCGGCTCTAGCGGCTAAAATCTCCGGTCGTTTCGTCCCCTCGGACGAGGAAAAAAGCGCCTCTCTGTCGGGGGCTCCAACGTCCTGTGATTCTGAGCGAGCCGCTTCCGCTTTTCTAAAGAAGTTAGGTGGGAGATAAACTGCCAGTAAAAGCCCGATTGGTCGGGCTAATAATCAGTGGGGGATGAAGAAAACCCCCACTGATTAAAGTTTCACTTTATTGCATACACTTCTAGTATGAGCGTTAGAAAAGAAAATATAACTTGTTTTAAATGTTTTATCCCTGCTATTACAGATAGTAATGGTTCAATTGATTAAAGTTTCACTTTATATGATTTGACAATTGAAATGAAAATGGCTATAGTAGGCTATAAAGTGAATATTTTCTTATCCAGAGAGGTGGAGGGACTGGCCCGATGAAACCCAGCAACCGCGATGCAGGTGCTAATTCCAGCAGAACATATTTGTTCTGGGAGATAAGACGAAGATATATACGTAACTTCTTCTTATCGAAGAGGTTTTTTTGTTGCAAAAAAACCGATTCTAAAAACAACAGAATAAGAAGAAAGGGGTTGCAATTGTACTGTGACACTTGAAAAATACGTAAAGCTGCGTAATGCAGTATATGAATATATGATGGAGCAAGATAAACCAATATCACTATTAGATATTCAAGAACATATCGTTTCGCATCATGAAGGAAAATTCACGAAAAAAATGTTACACCAATTTTATTTATCAAGGCTATTAGACGAACTGAAACTGGATGGGAAAATTACTTTAGCTGATGAAGAATATCTCTATGCTGAAAAAGGGGTATATTATAAGGCGCGAAAAGGGAGCTAGTCTCTCTTTTTTTTATGTTATAATTTATCTGAAAATTAAAAGGAGTATGTAGAGTAAAAGACTGCTAAAGCAGCCTGATACAAGGGAATGGTGTTGAGTGTGTAGTGTCAAAAGTTGAATATGCCCTGAAAGAGGCATTTCATTCGGCTAAAAACGAAAAGAGACACCTTCGCCGAGTAGGTGTCAGTTGTTGTGTCATGTAGGCTTGCTACTTGACATGTATTAGAATATCATGCAAACCAGGCGGAGTCAAAAGGGAATTTAAGGAAAGGTAGATGTTATGTACGCTTTTTTAGTAACTGAAATGAAAAAATGGATTTCTAGGCACATTATAGATAGAGGATACGAATATTATGAGGAGGGACATGTAGAGGATATAGAAATACATAATGGTAAAGTATTTGCGTTCGTCACAGGGAATTATGGGAATTATGAAGTAATCATTGATCTTGTAGATTTTATGGGAAGTAGTTGTGAATGTCCTTATGAAAAACATTGTAAACATATGGCAGCAGTTGTGTATGCAATTCAAGGTACTGGAGAAAGGAAGATTAGGGAGAAGTTGCAGATGTTAGAAAAAGAGGAATTGATGGTAATCATGCAGAGATTATTAATGAGTTCTAAAAATGTAATGATTGTAGAGAAGATATTACAAAAAAGGAAATTTTAAATTAAGAAAGGTGTTGTTTGGAGATGAATGTACTAATCATATATGCACATCCCAATCCATCTAGTTTCAATGCATCCATTTTAGAACATGTACAAAAAGGATTGCAAAAAACAAATCATTTTGTTACATTGCTCGACCTTTATAAGGAACAATTTAACCCAGTACTTATTTTTAATGAAGATAAGAGAAGACGTGATTTAGTATATGAAGAAGAAACAGAAAAATATAGAACATTGGTTAAAGAGGCAGATTCTTTTATCTTTATTTATCCAATATGGTGGTGGGGGATGCCTGCTATTTTAAAAGGATTTATTGATCGTGTTTTTGTTGCAGGATTTGCATATAAATATGAAGGGGTAATACCGAAAGGATTACTTACAAGGAAAACTGCGTGGGTTATCAATACACTAGATTCACCACTATGGTACGTGGCACTATTATATCGCTCTGCTGATTGGGTGATTATGAAAAAGGGTATTTTACGATTTTGTGGTATACGCCAAATAAAACGTTCAGTCTTTCAATCTGTAAAAACAAGTAAAGCAGCAAAACGTGAAAAGTGGCTTATGGAAATCTACCAAAAGGCTAAAAATTTATAATGAAAAAAATAGAAAATATAATGAAATGCTGTAATCGGAATGATGAATTGTTTCGTACGTATATAGCTTGTTTATTTCAATTGAAACATCATAATGAAGCGTTTAAAAAGGTATGCCAAGAATTAAGAGCAGATTATTTAGTAAGGGGAATTTGTGAACGAGAAGTTGAGGGGATCATCAAGGAAAGTAAAGAGTACAAAATGTATGATTTACCGAGAGTATTAAGGTGGGATTTTTTACGAAATAATCCATCAATGATTGAAAATGTTTGTACGACGTTATTTACATATAGAAGATTAAATCTTTCATGTGAAGAATGGATAAATGTAATAAGGTGCATAGAAAAGAATTGATTTATATAAAAGTTATTATGTAAAAAAGCTAGTATAAAACTAGCTTTTTTGTATGTTTTAAAATCAAATAAAAAGGAAACATAAACCGATAACTACGCCAGCATAAAGTAGATTAACAACACAAAATCCCATAATGTCGCGCGCACTTAAACCGGCAATTGCTAAAGCTGGTAATGCCCAAAAAGGTTGTATTAAGTTCGTCCAAGCATCACCCCAAGCGATTGCCATCGCAGTTTTCGCAGCAGGTACACCAAGTTCTGCGCCAGCTGGAATCATAATAGGAGCTTGTACAGCCCATTGACCGCCTCCAGAAGGGACGAAAATATTTACAATTCCCGCACTTAAAAATGTAAATAGAGGGAAGGTGGTTTCATTAGAAATGCTAATAAAGAAATTAGAAATCGCTCCTCCTAGAGAGAGCCCTTCGCTATTTGCCCCAATCATCATTCCCATAATTCCTGCGTAAAATGGAAATTGGAGTAAGATGCCAGAAGCACTTTTCGTTGAATCTGAAAAAGCACGAATATATTGAATAGGGGTACGATGAAAAATAAGACCAGTGATTAATAATATAAAAATAACGATATCTAGCGTGAGATTAAAACCTTTCGTACTAAAATAATGAAAGATATAGATAAGTCCTAATAGCCCAATGCAAATAGTCATCCAAATACTATTTTCCATCTTCTCAGCAAATGTACGAGCCTCTATTTCTTGGGTAGCCGCTTCTTCTTGAAATACACTCGGATTAACAGTAATCGTATGATTTTCATCAGGGTGCATCGCTCTATTTATAAGCGGCATTGTTACTAAGAAGATGATTACAGGAACAATTGCATACGGTGAAAATAATGTTTCTGTTATTGGGATTGCTTCCTTTATACTTCCAGCGGTTGTTTTAATTAATGTTTCTCCCCCAGATGCTAAAGTAAGTGGTATAGAGGCAGAAAGTCCCGCGTGCCATATAAGAAAACCGGAATAGGAAGAAGCAATGGCAAGTCGATAATCTAAGCCTTGTATATGCTTTGCAACTTCCTTTGCATATAAAACGGACACAACAATGCCAAATCCCCAGTTTATGTACGCACCTAGTAAACTAACAATAGAAATAGCAATAATACCTTGTCCGCTTGTTTTCGGCAATTGTGCAGCTTTTGCTAAGCCTTTGCGAATAAGTGGAGCGTTAGCTAAGGCAGAACCTGTAACAAGTACGAGTGCCATCTGCATGGCAAAGGCTAAAAGGCCCCAAATTCCATTCCCCCAATGGGCAATCATTTCTACTGGTGACTGCTGCGTTGCAAACATTCCAAAGAAGATAACAAAAATCGTTAGTAAACAAGATAAAATAAAGGGTTCTGGTAAAAAGCGCTGCACAAGAGCGACACAACCATTTGTAAAAGAACGAAACAAATACATCAACCTCCTTAAGTTTATTTCTTTACATATTCGCTATAGTCAATGGGATAACCTCCATTAAACTGAAGATTCAGATAAATGATAAATAAAGAAAAGCTTTCACTCCTGTGAAAGCTTTTCTAAGTGTTTTGCAATTTGTACATACATATTGGAATAAGTAGCATGAACATCACTGCTCGGATTCGCATTTGAAGAAAAATGTACAATTACCATATTCGCTTTGGGATCTATATAGAGACATTGTCCATAGCTTCCCAATACTTCAAATGCACCGTGTTCATTATGGGAAATCCACCATTGATTATGATAAGAAATGGAAGCACCAGGCCAGATAGCTAACTCGCCTTCTCGTATGCTTTTTATATCTTCTGGAATAGAAGAAGGTAGAACTTGTTTTCCATTATATTGACCGTTATTTAAAATCAATTGACCAAATCTGGCCATATCTCTTGCAGTCGCATTCAAACCGGCGCTTGCTTGTTCAACTCCTGTTTCATCAGTAACATAATAAGCGTTTTCTTCCATACCTATTTTGGACCAAATTTGTTCACCGACATTTTCAGCTAATGATTTACCAGTTACTTTCCGAATGATCCAGCCCAGTGTTTCGGCAGAACCATTATTATATGAAAACTCTGTTCCAGGTGGTGCTGTTTCTTTTGCTTCTCGCAACATATCATAAATTTTCATTGGACCGTCATAGTTTTTAGAACGAGGAAGGATATTACTAGCTAAATATAATTGAGCATCTTGATTTTCTAATCCCCGTTGTATATACCCATGTGTCGGGTATTCAGCAGAAATCTGCATGTCCATTAATTGTTGAATCGTTGCTTTGCCGAATGGAGTATTTCGTAATTCTTTGATGTATGTTTCAGCAGTCGAATTTCCATTGATGAGTCCTTCTTCGGTTAATGATTGTATAAGCGCACCAGTAAATACTTTCGCTAAAGATGCCATTCCATGCGGTTCATTTTGTTTATATCCATTGAAATACTGTTCATAAACAAGCTTGTCGTTATGCACGACGACAAATGCATCTGTTTTATTCTCATCTAATAGCTTCTTTAAAGGAACATTTCCTCCGTTTTCTTTTTGAACAGAGAAATCATCTAAGTTTTGTAATGCAGTAGGGAATGTGGCTACTTGTTCAGGGTTATTTTTCACTTCACTTGTTAAAGCTAGTTCTTTCATATGTGTGTATGACCAACGCAAATAGGGATCTTGTAACCAATTTTCCTTTGTCACGTTCTCTTTAGAAGGGGGGACTTTATTTTGTTTAAAAAATGCAAATCCAAGCCCTGTTACGACAAACAATAGTATAAGTATAAGTAATAAAAAGGGAGATTTTTTAAAGTTCATATATATACCTCCTTGTTATTTCTACAGTAAGTATACGCTCGTTTTCTTAGAAATACAAAATAAGGAAAGTAAACAGAGGAGTTTACTTTCCTTATTGATGTTAAGCTGATATTTTTCCATCTGTAAGTTGCTTTTTGAATTTTTGCTTTCTGCCATGTAAGAAGTAATAAATAAGTAATGTAAATGCAACGATAATGGCAGCAATGAAATACATATTATGATAACTTGATTTTGCAGCTATTATACCTAAAATGAAAGAACCAAACCCAATACCGCTATCAAAGAATGAAAAATAAGTAGCAGTTGCTGAGCCGCGTCGATGGTTTGGAGCCGCAGAAATAGCAATGGTTTGGAAACTTGGAATTAATGTTCCATAGCCTAAACCAATTAATACACCTGCACCAAGGAACCAAAATGACGTTTGTGCTTGGCTTAAGATGAACATTCCAATTGTGAAAATAATAATCGAAGGATAAACAAGTACATTTTCACCGAAACGATCAAATATCTTTCCTGTAAATGGGCGGGAAAGCACAACAACGAGTGCGTATACGATAAAGAAGTAACTTGCAACTTCTCCTAAGCCAATTTCTTTTGCGTAAATAGGAATAAAAGATAATATGCCACTATAAGAAAAAGCAAGAACAAATCCTGTAAGAGCAATTGGAACAGAAGAAGGTTCAATTAAATCTTTCCATTTCATTCGTTCACATTTTTGTTTACTTACTGGCTTTTCATGTGAGATATTTACAAGTAAACCTAATAGAAATGCTAGTAATGAAAATACAGAACAAACGATAAATAGAATAGTAAATGAAAAGTGCGAAATAATCGTTAAACCTAAAAAAGGACCGATTACCATCGGCAGACTCATAAATACACCGAAATAGGCAAGTGCTTCACCGCGTCGATGAGGCGGTGCGACGTCTGTTACAATTGTACCTGTTGCTGTAGTCGCCATTCCAAATCCAATACCATGAAGGAAGCGAAGGGCAAGTAATAAAAATAAACTTTGTGCACCGAAATACATCACGGTAGCTGCTAAAAATAATGAAAGAGAAATAAATAAGATTTTCTTTCTCCCTAAATCGTCAAGCCACTTTCCGGTAAATGGGCGGCATAGGACAGAAGAAATAAGGAATACTGTTGCGACTAAACCAATTTCTTCGGGTTTTCCTTTCAGGCCCTCTATTACATAGACGGGCAGGGTGGTCATAAGCATGTAAAACGTTAAAAAGAGAAACAGACTACTAAAACAAGTTCCAAGGAAGTCCTTCGTCCAAAGTCTCTCACTTTGCATCGTCATCCCTCCAATTAATCATCTAAATTTTTAATAATAGCTTCTAGTACTTGAAATGCTCGCTGCAAGTCTTCTTCATTAATATCCTGCAACGTTTTTTCTTCAAAAGTATTAACTTCTTCTTGCCATACGGGAATCATTTCCAATGCCGTTTCTGATAAGGAAATGAGCTTTTCACGGCGATCTTTTCCCTCAGTTCGAATGATCCATCCCATCGTTTCCATACGTGTTAATGTACGAGTCATCGTTGGAGATTCAACGTTTAAGTATTGACATAGCTCAGTTTGTGTACAAGGCCCCGTTTGATTGATTCGGAAAATAACAGCCCATTGTGCACTAAATAAACCTGTTGGTGACACACGTTCATTAAATTTCTTCGTAAACTTTCGAGAAGTTTGACTGACAATGTGAAAAAAATGTTGTTTTTCGTCCATGTATTTAATCCTTTCAAATTAGTTACCTAGCTAACTATATACCTCTTTACCATAATTGTCTAGCGATAGACATGTTGTTTTATGTAAAAATTTTGTATCGTTTTCATATTGAGAACGTACATTCTATATGGTATTCTAAAAATAAGTTTACAATTTTCTTTCTATTATAGTTGAATGGGGGAATGTATGATGATTAAGCCTGCAACAATGGAATTTGTTTCGTTATCAAATGGAGAAACAATCGCATACCAAGAAGTTGGAAGGCGAAATAAAGAAATACTTATACTCATTCACGGGAATATGACATCTTCACAGCATTGGGATTTAGTCATTGAGAAATTACAAGATAAATATCATATTTATGCCATTGATTTAAGGGGCTTTGGGAAATCGACATACAATAAGCCAATAGATTCATTGCAAGACTTTGCAGGTGATATAAAGCTATTTATAGATGAGCTACAATTGAAGAAGTTTTCACTGATGGGCTGGTCAATGGGTGGTGGCATCGCGATGGAGTTTACGGCTTGCCATACGGAGCTTGTAGAGAAACTTATTTTGGTAGAATCAGTTGGAATGAAAGGATATCCAATCTTTAAAAAGGATATTAATGGTCAGCCTATCGTATCCACGTTATTAAAAACAAAAGAAGAAATTGCACAAGATCCTGTTCAAATTGCTCCTGTACTAGATGCCATTAAAAATATGAACAAGCTCTATTATCGAACGGTTTGGGACTTACTCATTTATACACATAACAAACCAGATCCAGAGCGCTATGAAAAATATTTAGATGATATGTTAACACAGCGTAATTTTGTTGATGTAAACTATGCTTTAATTACATTTAATATTTCAGATGAACATAATGGAGTCGTGCCTGGAAATGGATATATCCACCGTCTGCAAGTTCCAACTCTTGTCGTACAAGGAGATCGGGATTACGTTGTACCGCAAGTGGTAGGAGAAGAATTAGCGAAGCATCTTCCGAACGCCGAGTTAGTCATATTAGAGGATTGCGGGCATTCGCCGTTTATTGACTGTTTAGATGAATTTACGCAGCATGTTACAAATTGGTTGGAATACAAATAAGCTGAGCATATAAAAGGAGGTTAGAAGCGGGTTTTCTAACTTCTTTTTATATGCTTACACATTGTTGCTTAAAACGTTTATAATGAAGGCTGGTGAACATGTAAAGGGAGAGGGAACAGGATGTCAATACGATTTACATTTTGGATTATGGTGGGGATTGTTGCGATTTCTGGATTATCGCAAGGGATGCTTCTACCAGCTATCGCGATGATTTTTGAACAAGAAGGAATTCGTTCTAGTATTAATGGAATCCATGCAACTGCGTTATATATTGGAATATTATTTATTTCGCCATGGCTTGAAAAACCGATGCAGCGGTTTGGAATGAAGCCAATTATCGTAATCGGTGGATTTCTCGTTATCATTTCATTATTCTTTTTTACACAAACATTTTCATTCTGGATATGGTTTTTACTTCGCTTTCTAGTAGGAATAGGGGATCATATGTTACATGTTGGAACGCAAACGTGGATTACAACGACATCTGATCCAGGTAAAATTGGAAGACAAGTATCTATATATGGAGTGTTTTTTGGTATCGGTTTTGCAGTAGGACCATACTTAGCGAGTACTGTTCAGTATGGACTTGCAACTCCATTTATTGTATCGACGATTCTTTGCTTAATAGGGTGGTTGCTATTACTTCCAACTAAAAATGCTTTTCCAGCTCAAGATGAAACAGGGAAAGAAAATGAATCATCGCTTTCTCGTTATAAACAAGTATTTATTCTTGCGTGGATTGCACTTATTGGACCTTTAGCATACGGTGCGCTAGAAGCAATGCTGAATAGTAATTTGCCAGTATATGCACTTCGAAAAGGTTGGTCTGTTTCTGATGTATCCTTCTTATTACCCGCATTTGCAATCGGGGGAATTATTACACAAATTCCACTTGGTATATTAAGTGATAAATACGGGAGAGATCGCATTTTAACGTGGACATTCAGCATCAGTACAATCGTTTTCTTACTTGCTGCGGTGTTTGACGGGTATTATTGGATTGTATTTGGGTGTATGCTCTTAGCGGGCATGGTAATCGGTTCATGTTTCTCATTAGGGCTTGGCTTTATGACGGATTTATTACCAAGACACTTACTGCCAGCTGGGAATATATTATCCGGAATTGCCTTTAGTATAGGAAGTATTATGGGTCCTGTATTAGGAGGCATATTTATAGAGAAAATACAGTATACAAGCTTTTTTATAGCGGTTATGATAATAATGGCAATTATTGCACTTCTATATATCACATATATGAAAAGTCAAGTCGCATCAAGAAAAATAGAAAGTAGGTTAGGGCATGACAAAACAACCTAATAAGAAAAAATTTGAAGTACAAGAGAATGAAACCATTACAGATTGTTTAGCTCGTATGGAACGTGAAGGATATGCACCTTCACGCCGCATGGAAGAGCCAATCTTTCATGAAGTGAAGAAAGATGGACAAACAGTTGTAGAACCGTGCGGGAGAAAAATTGTTTTTGAAGGAAAGTTGAAGTAAGGAGAGGGGTCTTTGTACTGTACCTCAAAAGTTAGACTTTAATCGGAGTGATTCCTCACTCCGATTTTTCTTTTCGTTTTAATCCAGTTTCGATACGATTTCAAGTATGAACATTGGGATTTTATGGAATCATAGTTCGATCGTGTGTTAATATATGAGAGAAACAGGTCATTATTGTAATGACCTGTTTTTTATTGGAATATGTAATTAATCTGTTGCCCTAGGTGTACACAAATAATAAAGTCGTTGTTGAATTGTAATAAAGTCACTATGTTTTAAAAAGAGATGCGATGTTTATAAAAAAGTCGCACCGTTTTAAAGATAGTAATACCGTTTGCAAAAAGGTTACATTGTTTTATTCATTTTTGATTAAAGAATTCTAAGTGAGTTTTAATCAAACTTTATTCTAAACTAACAACAAGTAAAGAACCCTCTTCGTCAGCTTGAAGAGGGTTCAGGGGTATAGCTACATATTTAGTTTTTTGTGTGAAACCGTTGGGAAATATCTATTCTATTTTGGTAATGTAAATTTCACTTTGTGTCCTTTTGAAATGTCTTTTGCATCCTTATTCATCATAGGACCTAATTCAATCTCAAAGTTCTTGTTTTTCCATATCTTTTCATATTGCTCCTGGTCTAAAATGAAAATCTGTAATAACTCTCCAGATGTTCCAGTTTTAATCGAATCATTATATTTGTAATTTAGTAACATACCTTGGTTGAGCGTATATTGTGCACCATCATTAACTCTTAATGTAGAACTTATTGAAGACGGCGAAATATCTTCGGTCTCTTTGTTATCGAGTTTAAATTTAACTGTCAATAAAACAATTCCATTTTTGAAACTTCCAAATCGAGGGGCTTCAGCGGAATTTGGTGTGAATTTGGTAAATTGATATCCATCTAATGTAACCTTGGTAGCACCTAATTGTTCACTTTTATTAATGTTTGATTTCTCATTTAGCATTGTCTTCTCGCCCATGTTTTCAGCTGTTGCTTTATCTTGATAAAAAGTTTTATCTGTTGTAACTTTTTGATCACCTTGTTTATTTAAACTTAATGCCAAATTTCCAGCACTTCCAATTGGGGCGTCATATTTTCCTTTATTCGCTTGTGCTTCAGGAACTTTGGCTGAAACTGTCGATAGCTCTAAAATTTTTGTTAAATCATCTTTACCAAATGGATATGCAATATAACCAGAAATGCTTTCCCCAGCTTTTACTAAATAATTATTGCTTGGAGATAGCTTTGTAGGTAATTGTTCTTCCTTTGGAATTAAATCCTTATAGTTACTGTAATCTCTCTGAGCACCTGTAAATGTAATATTTATATTTGGCATATAATAAACATCTTTATTTGAATCATTCTTTACAGTATAGTGTGCAAGAATAACTCCACCATTTGTTTGGTCGTTAAAAGGAATATTAAAATCGGTATGAAAATCATTTAATTCAACTAACGTGTAGTTGTCAAGTGATACTGAAACATCTTGTAACTTATGTACTTGCGGTTTTTTGTTTTCATAAAGGACTTTCGTTTTCCCTTGTGTTTCTTTTTCCATATATGAGATAAGCTTTGAATAATCGTTTGATGTAGCTTTCGTATCTTTAGATTCTTTTTCTTTTGATGTATCCGTTTTTTCTTCTTTATTTTCTTTTTGTGAATCTTTTTTCTCTTCCTTATTTTCTTTTGTCACATTCTTTTTTTGTTCGGTAGTTGCTTTATCACTTTGACCACAACCAGTTATCATAAGAGCTGTAACCATCGCAACAGAAAATAAAGACATTAATTTTTTTGACATTCCTCTTCCCCCTGTTTTTCCTCTATTAAACTTTTAATCTACACTATCAGATGATTGGATATATCCCCCTCCCTATAAGCCCTAAGTTTTATTATAGAGAAAGAATTTCCATTTTACTACCTTTTTCCTGTGTTTTACAGTATCCAAATCCCTTATGATTTTGTATAAAAAAGTTAAAATGTATGTGCTATCTGTTTTTGAACTACTCACTACTTAACATCCTCACGGACTGTTTGAAGTGGGAGATTCCTAAGTACGGATATTGAGTGATAATAAAGTTGTTTAATTTCAGAAAGTGAATCATCAATAATAGCCACTTTTTTAAACTCCAAAGTGAATCATATATTTATTCTCTTCTTTTGCTTGAATAATTTTTTTAGCTAATTCGTTAAGATCAGCAGATTGCTTCATACCTTTGTAAGATATAACCACATCTAAGAATTGAGATAATGATTCAGGTGGAATAATCGTAATACCATAATACGCTAAACCGTATTCGGAACGTTTTAACGAATGAAAATACGTTTTCATTGTTGATAAGGATTTAAGTAAATTGCTGATAATATCATCATTTATACAAATACAGTTATGTACATCTGGAGTGTAACTCTTGTAAGTCTTTTGATTATTAATGTCATTAATTATGCCAAATTCGTGATTTAAAGCCATAAATTCAAATCCCCTTTTAATAATTTACTTGACTAACCAAATATCGAAATATTCTTATTTTTATTATACCGAGAATCATTAAAAGATGGAGTGGGTTCTAATTTTTACCCCGTTTTTTTAAACAACTTTATTGAAAATTAAACAACTTTATTATTCCTAAACATCATAGAATTGAAGAAAAACTATGTTTTTTAAACATCTTTAATAACCATCTAGCAAAGTGATTGCTAGATGGTTATTGTATTTCTAAGAAAAAAATTAAACAAGTTTATAATCTCTATACATTAATCAAATTGAATTTTCGGGTATTTAAAATTAAAAATACTAAAGGGGGATTTAATTATGAGTAATATTGGTAACAAACAAGTTAAGAAGTGGATTTTTCGCAACGCCGGAGCTACAAGGAAAATATCTAATAGAACGTTCACTTTAGAGGAACTTCAAAAAAATATTTGAATGGCATGAAAAAAACAATGGGGAGTTTGAAACTAATGCCTTATGATGGTTGTACCATTATGGATTACTATGTGCAATTCTAGCATAGAAAAGGAGTAAATATTTATTAGAAGGTGAATTTATGTGGAGAGAGAAAGTTAGTCAGATTTCCAAAATAAGAGAGAAACGAAATCGTAAACTCAATTTACCTACCAATGAAAACGAGTTATCGAGATTTCGTAAATCTGTAGTAGAAAAATTTGGTGAAGAGATACTGCCACAGCAGTACTATGAATTTTTACAAACAGTTAATGGAATTGAATTTAATGGACTTAAAATGTATGGGATTGATCAAAAGTTTTTGGATTCTGAGCCGATAAATCAGGTAGATTGTTTTTTTGCTGCCAATGAAACATGGGAGTCAATTAAAGGCGAAGATGAGCTGGTTTTTTTGGGAGATTCAGATATAGCTTGGTATTGTTATAATGTTTCTAAGAAAAGTTTTGTTGAACTAGATAAGCCTTCAGGTGAGCATATGGAAACTTTTTGCGATTTTGATACTATGCTTGAATCTGCTTTCTCTACAGCACTTAGTTAAAGGTACAAGTCGTTGGCAACTATTGTTGGAGCACACAAAGCCTGATCAATCACTAACTGTTTAAACTAGATAAAGATAGTGTAGGGGGATTCTATGGATAGTAAGGAAAAAGCAGTGAAAATCTATGATTTAATTAAGAATGGTGATATAGAACAAGCGAAAGGGATAATTATTACTGATAAAGATTTGCTTGATGTTGTAACGCCTTTTGGAACGTGGCTACATGTTGCGGCTAGAGCTGGTAAACTGGAAATGATAAAATTTCTAGTTGACTCTGGTATGGATATTAACATAAACGAAGGTGTACCAAAGTCTGTGCCTATTGCACATGCAGCTAGTGAAGGTGAAATTAGTATTGTAGAGTACTTATTTGATAATGGTGCAGTATTAGATGTTAGTGACCCAAATAGAAATCCTCTATTCTCAGCGATTTATGGTAGGCACTTTGATATTGTAAAGTATCTTGTTCAGAATGGTATTGATATTACTGTTAAGTATACAGGGGATACTATGAAAGATATGTGGGCTTATGAATTTACTATTGAAAGAGGGTAAACAGAAATTGCTGAATATTTAAAAATGAGTACTTGAAGTGGTAACCATATCTTGATGCAGTAGAAAAGTATGGGACTCCAAAATATAATAAATGTTTCGGGTATGTACCTCTTCTTGGACTAGGTGGATCAGAAAAAGTGGAAAACTTACAACAAATAAAACTTATTGAACATATTAATTTAATTACTCAATTCATGGGACCAATTGAATAGAGATTTAAATGTAATAGTATGAAAAAGTAATATTCTATAATATCTAACTTGATTAATTCATTTAAAAGGAGTAGTTTATATGGATTGCAAATTTGAGATTAAGAGATTATATAGTTGTAGGTTTCTAACAAATCAATCGGAATGTGAAGAGTTTGACAATGCATTAGAAAACTTAGCAGATTGTGATGATGAAAAACTTATTAAAGAGTTGTGTCTGGTATTTGAGGATGAAACACAAGAGGAAGAAGTTATGTTTGGCCTAGTTCATTTAATTGAAGATTTTGAGGTGGGAAAATATTTAACGGAGATGCCTAAAGCTTTACCAAAAATGGTTGAGAATGCAAAAGAATGGGCAATGCTACTAAACAAAAGAATTTTAAATAATGATTTGTATAGAATTGAGTATGCTAAAATTCTTGTAGGAATGAATAATGATATAAAATTAACAGTAATCAATTTGCTCAATGAAATTATTGCTGATAATCCTAAGAAATTTGAGAGCGCTGCCAATGAGGTTCTTAGTAAATTAAAAGATGCTGATCAAAAATAAATAATGATGAGAAATGGGTACATGGATGTGAAAAATTCATGTATACCAGGTTTATGGAAAAATAAACGGGGATTATTGGGCTAACATTTGATTGTGCATGGGACATAGAAAATGGATTAGGTATTCGTTTAATAAATGAAGAAGTAGCTAGGATAGGTTACCAAGATGTTGCGATTTAAATAGCAATTGAAAAATGGGACTCTATTAAGAGAAAGAGAATAGTTAAGAATAAAAATACACCTACTATATAGGTGTATTTTTATTCTTGAAAACCACACATGTATTGGAGATTTTTCTCGAGTACAGTGTATTACATTAGAAATCATGCGTATACATAGGTTTGGGCACATAGAATGATTTTCTATAAAAATAAGTACAGGATAAATTTAAAATCTAAGTAGATTGCCCTTTGGTTAACTTAGATACCTTCCACCAGGTTCACTATTACTTTCAGTCCTATTGTAACGAATTCTACAATAGATGGTAGAACGTATATTTGGTATAATCAAAACATACTATTTGAAACGATGTACATGAGTTATGAAATTCATGTAATAAGGTAAGGACTACATAACAATAACTAGATTTTAAAGTTCTAGTACATATAGGCTTCAGTTAGTGTTATACAAATCCACCATTAGAAAGGAAAAGATGTAATGAATCAAATTGCATTTGAAGATTTATTTGAAGAAGAAAAAGTGGAGGTAGCTGAGATACCAGTACCTTTATCGCCATTGCAAAAAGATATTTTGGGATTACTTAATTCCGAAGAAATAAGTGCATTGGAGCTATGCGAACAATTAATACGATCTGGTAAAATACCAGATGAAAGATTCACAACTGATAAGCCCAAAGCATATGGACAAGTATGCTTAATATTAGAAGGTTTTGTTACGGAAGGGAAACTTACTTTTATCAAAAATGATGAGAAAAGAGATAGGGTATATAAAATGAAAGAAGAAGTTTCTAACACATAAGATGTACAAATCATAGTAATGAAATAAGGAAGTCCTCATATTTATGTCGTAAGCTTTTTTAAGTTATTTTCACATAAACGTGAGGACTTCTTTGCAGAGGGACACAAACTAAAATACTGATGTAGTTTTTACTTTTTGAAAATATACAAGTTACTAGGAATGTTAAGTTATTTACGAAATTGAACACTTGCGACAGTTACAGCAAAGTCATAGCGTAGTTTGCTGCTAAATATAAAGATATTGAATTAGAAGTCATAATACTCAAATGGCCATTTAGTATTAAGGGGAGGATATAAATGAAACCTAATTATTTTTCAATTGCAATGTATCCCACAGTATCTTTTAATCAGGAAGAGATACTAGGGCGTATTTTGGATGTGTTTGAGTCAAATGAAAAAGTTGCTCCTACTCATTGGAGCAACTGTGAAACGGTACGGGTAGAATATAATCGTGAGGAAATTATTGAAAAAGTGATTTCGGAGCGTAGGGTATCTGAAGTTCACCTCTATCGTGATAAATCTGTTAACTATAGAGGGAGTTTTGAAGTTAATTTGAGCCATGGCTCATTTTTAGAGTTTGAGTTTCATAAATCTATACCCCAAAAATTGTGGCCGGATTTTTTTGAGTTATCCGACCAAATCGCAGAAATCGTGAAACCAAGTTATGGAGTGGCGCATATGTTTTGGCCAGTATCCTATCCGTGGAATACCGAACGTGAACGCTTACATAAGTGGATGAATATGTGTTCTCAACCTGTACCAGTTAGGTTTCTTCCTAACGGTCCCTTGGGGGTAGGAACTAGAACATATTTTAGTAGTCATGTTTTGGACATGTTTGATAAGGAATTATTACTAAATAGTCCAGCTGTGGTATCAGAACTAAATTGGGGTGGTATGTGCATAGATCTTTTAAAGAACCCATTAGAAGCTGATATTGATACATTGCTTGATAGTTGGTTACATGTAATGAAATATTTGGAACCAGCTCAAGTAATGGCTATACCAAGTTTTGGTGATAATGGAAGGGGAGTATTCTTCTCTCCTAATGTTGCTTGGAAGGACCATCTGAAAAGCTAAATGAAAGGAGGTAGTAATAATGAACGAGAAGAATAATGATAGAATAAGAGTCATGGAAATATTAAATCGATCTCAATACAATGATGAGGTTATAGATCAGTTAGATATGAGTGATTTGGACCTTACTTTTTCAGACCTGTCAGAGGTAATGGGAGATCGTATTATGGCAAAACGGGTCATGTTAAGGGCTTCTTCATTAATGAGAGCATCGTTTTCTGATTGTGATTTTGAGTTGGCTGATTTCAGAAGTTGTAATTTAGAGGAAATACACATTGCAGATTGTAGGTTTGGCGAAGCGGATTTCTCTAAAGCAAATATGAAATATGCAAAGATAAATATAAGTAGTTGCTTCGAGACTTGTTTTGATGAAGTTGATTTTTCATATGGAGAATTAGTTGGAACAATTTTAAATCATGCTACTTTTTGCCATGCGAATTTATATAGAATTGATGCAAAACAGGCCGACTGTACGGGAATGGATTTTAGCAGCGCGAATCTTACAGAAGGTAACTTTGAAAAAGCGTATTTAGAAGATGCAAATTTATCAGAAGTAGATGCTAGAAATGCAGATTTAACAAATGCAGATTTAACAGGAGCGACCCTTTTAAAGGGGAATTTTACGGATGCGAATTTTACCGGTGCCAAACTTGATAATGTGGTTTGGAAGGGAGCAAATGTAGAAGGAGCTAAGTTTGACGAAAGTGTGAAGGAACAAGTATTAAAAATGATATAGAAGCTGATATATAGAAGGCTTATTCCATTTAGTAAGAGAAATAGGTCTTTTTTCTATGGATAAAAAACAAAAAAAGAAAAATTTAATGGTTACAGAAGGACAGAACAAAATGATTGGGGAAGGGTAGCTAAAAGAAAAGAGTTGTCTCATAATTTAATTGATTATGTTAAAAAATAGAAATCACAAGATGTATCAGTTTAGCGCAAGAATGGCCGAGGTTGTAGATTATATATTAGCTTCCCTCAAAAAGGCTATGAACCAGCTGGAAACGGTGTATTGGCAGGGAAGCAAGGCGGTGAGCCCAGGAAAGGTTACCAAGTGGGTTAATAAGCATCATGCAGACAGTAGTAAGAGGATCAATGATGAGATTAAGGAGCTTGAGGCTTCGCTTGCTAAGGGTACAGGAGATGATAGCACTTATCGACACCTTAAAGATTATGAAAGTAATACTTATTTTACTAGAAGTGTAGAGTATAATGCAGGTAAAGAAGGAAAAGGCTTTAGTTATAAAGTCTATCAAAGAGGAGATATTGATTGGAATATGGTTCGAACAAAGGGAGTGGATTAACAAATGCAGAAGCAGCTGCTAAGTATGGTTTAGCACCTATCCTTGATAATGCGGGTAGTGTTGCAACGTTACATCATTCGCAACAAAAAGGAGTGGGTCCATTATTTGAAACATCGACTAGGTCTCATAACATTAGTAATGCCAAAAGGGCACCATTACATCCGTATAAAGGGAAGTTAAATCCATTTTATCGCATGGATGAGCCAATAAGAAGAGCACTCCAAAAAGTAGATTCTGTAAATTATTGGAAAACTAGAGGGGATTACAATGAATGCTTTGCCTGATAAATTAGACCAAGCTCTTGAAGAAGATATTTATAAACGTGAAGATAAGAATAAAGTGAAGGAGACATTAACTAACCTAGGTGTAGAAGTATCTGATACATTCAGAGAATTTTATTATCGGTATGCAGGACCTTTTTGGGAAGAACACGTTCCTTACGAGTTACTAGATGTTGTAGATGAAGAGAATAGTATTGAATCATACACAATTATTGCTCGAAATGAACATGGATTTCCTAAAAAGTATCTAGTTTTAAGTGAAATGTCAGCAAATGCCGTACTAGTACTTGATAGTGTAACTGATAAAGTTTACTCGGTTAATTTTGAAGGTGGAGATGAGCTACTTTTAAGCGGAGAGTTAAAGGAAACTTGGCCAGCATTTTATGTGTTTTTAAAAGAATATTTTAACTGTTAGATGGAGATTAAGTTAATGTTGGGTAAAATGATTTTACTCACGATGCTAAGTAAGCGCAAGGGGTTATAGTAACTTTATAAGCTTATATATGTATGAAAACGATAAAGCTCTTGTAAACATACAGGTGAAGAGAATTTATTTGAAGTTGATAAAAAATGAATCAGTTGTTTAAAAGTAGAGACTCATGATGGTTGTACCATCATGGGCTACTATATGCAATGATTTAATTGAAAGAGGAGTACAAGTTTAGACGAGACGACATTTTACTGGGTAACGGGAAAGCTGAGTTCGATAATGGTAATGGTGCAATAATGAGAATAGCACCATTGGCTTTTATACTACTATATACTGAGTTTGATTTTATAAAAGAAGTAAAAATGATAAAAAGATATACTGAAATTACTCATGCTCATCCTCGTGTTATAGTAGGTTCCATTCACGCACCTTTTTTAGAGTAATAGTATCAGTATGTCCAAGATTTAGAGATTACTTGCAATTATCTTGAAGTTTTCGCACCAGAACCGTATTTTTTGTACCAGAACCGTGTAGGTTCTATGTCTCTATCAAATAATTTTTTGCACCATAACTCCGTGTAAACAAAAAATTTTCTTTCTCTACAGCTAGCTATTTATAAGAGCACATCTTATTTAAGCCTTTATTCGGATATGTAATTTTGCATATCTAAATAAAGGGGATAAATATACAGAGTGTGATTAAATTATATTAAAAAATAATCAATTATTGTTTAAATATTCAAATAGTTATTTTTCACTCGGATATATCAAGTTGTAACTATTATAATTACTTAAATAATATTAAACAATAATTTTAGAAGTATAATATTTCCACTTGCATTAATATTCAATAACTAAATTATTGAATATAATCGACAAAATTCTACTATTTACGCATTGAAAGTTTAATGTTTTAATAAAGGTGTAATTGGTATGACCACTAAGAGGAGGAGAAGGTTGTACTAATAAAAGTGCAATTAAAGTTGCAAGTAACATCATGTCAAGTTTATTTTCATAATACTCAGTTAATTTTGTTTGGTAATAATTTAGAATCAAAAAAACATCTTATTTGTAAAAAATAGAATTCTAAGTTTCTACAAAGCAAAAATGATCTTATTTTATTCCGAGGTGAAAGTATAAGCAATGTACAGTATAATTTCATCTTTTGTAATCTTGTAGGGCTCTTACCGACAAAACTAAGAGGGATATTATGAAATTACTATCAAAAAAAGTCATGGCAGGGTTAGCTGTAGGAGCAATGAATTTATCTATCTGGGCTCCTGCAAGTCAAGCAGCAATTCCAGAGAAACATAAATATTTATACTATTCATTTGGAAGCTAATTCAGATATAGGTGATGAAATTTTATAGTTTACTTTTAAATGAGGAGGAAGTAAGGTCCTTACATTCTATGAGAAGTAAATAATAACGAGAGTTTAACACTCTATCTGAAAGACTTCTTCTTCCTCAAGAGTGTGCAAGAAAAGAGCCTATCGTTAGAGCGTTCAAGATGTATGTATAAGATTGTAAAAAGACAATAGTAAAGAGGTGTTCGGAATGAAAAATAAAATAATTAAAGGATTTTTAATAACATCCATTGTAACTGGGGCGAGTATTCCTATCAATACTCTCGCAACACCAATCGTTCAAGCAGAAACGCAACAGGAGAACACGGATATTTCCTCATCATTACGAAAATTAGGTGCACAATCGAAATTAATCCAAACATATATAGATCAAGCTTTAATGAGTCCTAATGTACAGCTTGCAGAAGTTCCATCTTTAAATACGAACCAAGATCTAATCAAGAAAGATATGAACGAATGGTCAACGGAACTTTATCCAAAATTAATTCTATTAAATGCAAAAAGTAAAGGATTTGTAACTAAATTTAATAGCTATTATCCAACATTAAAAGCGTTTGTAGACACTAAAGAAGATAAAGAAGGATTTTTAGATAGACTTGAAGTTCTTCAAGACATGGCTATGACGAACCAAGACAACGTACAACGTCAAATTAATGAATTAACAGATCTTAAATTACAGCTTGATACGAAACTTAAAGATCTCGATACTGATGTGACAAAAGCGCAGATTGCCCTAAGTTCAGATGGAACAGGGAAAATCGACCAGCTAAAAAATGAATTACTAAATACCCAAAAATCAATTCAAAATGATTTACAACAAATCGCATTGTTACCAGGAGCTTTAAATGAACAAGGGTTTGTTATATTCAAAGAAGTCTATAACCTTTCAAAAGATATCATTGAACCTGCTGCTCAAACAGCGGTGGCAGCGTATAACAAAGGAAAAGAAATTAACAACTCTATTTTAGAAGCAGAGAAAAAAGCAGAGAAAGAAGCGACAGAAAAAGGGAAATCTGCTCTAGAGATTGAAGCTGCCAAAAAAGCTGCTCGTGAAGAAATTGAGAAAAGCAAACAAGCTGAAATAGCTGCAGCTGCAGTTACAAAAACGAAAGAGTATGACCTTACGAAAGTTATTGACCCTGAAAAAATTAAAAAAACATATAGTGCTTTCGCTGAAGTAAATAAACTAACAGCAGAGCAACGAGCACATTTAGCTGATTTAGAGACACAAAACCAAAAATTTTATGATTTAACAAAGAACCTAAAAATAGCAGATTTACAAAAATCCATGCTTCTTCTTATGCAAAATGATTTGCATACGTTTGCAAATCAAGTGGATGTAGAACTTGACCTAATGAAACGCTATAAAGAAGATTTGAATCTAATCAAAAATAATATTACAAAATTATCTACTAATGTTGATACAACTGACCAGCAGTCTCAAAAAGATACATTAAGACAATTAAAAAATGTAACAAGTTACCTTGAAGAACAAGTTTATAAATTTTAATATTATGTTTTTGAAATCTACAAAGATTATAAGAATCTATCGAAAGACTAAGGAGGAGAATAGATATGAAGAAATTTCCATTTAAAGTGTTGACTTTGGCCACTCTGGCAACGGTTATCACTGCTACTACCGGTAACACTATTCATGCATTTGCACAAGAAACGACCGCTCAAGAACAAAAAGTAGGGAATTATGAATTAGGGCCTGAAGGGCTGAAGAAAGCATTAGCTGGAACAGGATCTAATATTCTTGTAATGGATTTGTACGCAAAAACAATGATTAAACAACCAAATGTAAATTTATCCAATATTGATTTAGGTTCAGAAGGAGCAGAATTAATTAAAAATATTCACCTTAATCAGGAACTGTCACGAATCAATGCGAATTATTGGTTAGATACAGCGAAGCCGAAGATTCAAAAAACAGCGCGTAATATTGTAAATTACGATGAACAATTTAAAAATTATTACGATATATTGGAAGCTGCTGCACAAAAGAAAGATAAAGCAGAGTTAAAAGAGGGCATAAATGATTTAATCACTACAATTAATACAAATTCAAAAGAAGTCACAGAAGTAATTAAGATGTTACAAGACTTCAAAACAAAACTGTATGACAATTCTATAGGGTTTAAAAATAATGTTGGTGGCCCAGATGGGCAAGGTGGATTAACGGCACTATTAGCTGGAAATAATGCACTGATTCCACAACTTCAAGCTGAAATTGAGAAGCTACGTTCTACTCAGACAGAGCATTTTAACAATGTATTAGCATGGTCAATTGGTGGTGGATTAGGAGCAGCCATTTTAGTTATTGCAGCCATTGGAGGAGCGGTAGTAATTGTTGTGACTGGCGGTACAGCAACACCAGCTGTTGTTGGTGGACTTGCAGCTCTCGGTGCAGCTGGTATCGGTTTAGGAACAGCTGCTGGTGTCACGGCGTCTAAGCATATGGACTCCTATAACGAAATTTCTAAAAAAATCGGAGAATTAGGTACGAAAGCCGATCTTGCTAGCCAAGCAGTTATTTCGCTTACGAACGCAAAAGCAACTTTGACAGATCTGTATCAAACAGTGGATCAAGCGATACTGTCTCTAACAAATATCCAACAACAATGGAATAAAATGGGGGCCAATTATACAGATTTACATGATAATATCGACTCTATGCAAGAACATAAATTCTCTTTAATACTTGATGATTTAAAAGCTGCTAAACAAAGTTGGAGTGATATTCATAAAGATGCAGAATTCATTTCGAAAGATATCGCTTTTAAACAAGAATAGAACTTATAATCAAAACCTATATTAGGAGGAATATGAAATGCTAAATAAAATCCCTTACAAATTAATTGTTGCATCGGCGCTTTTAACTATGACAACAACTTCTGTAGTCTCACCAGTAGCAACTTATGCAAGTGAAATTGAACAAACGAACAATGGAGAGACGTCTCTTTCAGCAAATGAAGCGAAGATGAAAGAAACTTTGCAAAAGGCTGGGTTATTTGCAAAATCTATGAATGCCTATTCTTATATGTTAATTAAGAATCCAGATGTGAACTTTGAAGGAATTACTATTAATGGATATGTAGATTTACCTGGTAGAATTGTACAAGATCAAAAGAATGCAAGAGCACATGCTGTTACATGGGATACGCAAGTAAAAAAACAGCTTTTAGATACATTGACAGGCATTATTGAATACGATACAACATTTGAAAATTATTATGAAACAATAGTAGAGGCGATTAATACAGGGGATGGAGATACTTTAAAAGAAGGGATTACAGATTTACGAGGTGAAATTCAACAAAACCAAAAGTCTGCACAACAATTAATACAAGAATTAACTAAATTAAGAGACGCTATTGGACAAGATGTTAGAGCATTTGGAGGCAATAAAGAGCTCTTGCAGTCGATTTTAAAAAACCAAGGTGCTGATGTTGAGGCTGATGAAAAGCGTCTACAACAAATTTTAGACTCAGTAAACTATTATAAAAAATTAGAGTCTGATGGATTTAATGTAATGAAGGGCGCCATTTTGGGCCTACCGATAATTGGTGGTATCATAGTGGGTATCGCAAGAGATAATTTATCTAAGTTAGAGCCTACATTAGCAGAATTACGTCAGACTGTAGATTATAAAACAACATTAAATCGTGTAGTTGGAGTTGCGTATATTAATATTAATGAGATGCATAAGGCACTTGATGATGCTATTAATGCTCTTACTTATATGTCCACGCAATGGCATGATTTAGATTCTCAATATTCGGGAGTACTTGGACATATTGAGACTGCATCTCAAAAAGCTGATCAAAATAAATTTAAATTCTTAAAACCTAACTTGAATGCGGCTAAAGACAGTTGGAAAACATTACGAACAGATGCTGTTACATTAAAAGAAGGGATCAAAGAATTAAAAGTGGAACCTGTTACTCCGCAAAAATAAGGAAATATTGGTTCCGTTGCAAAGTTACCTAAAACATAGAGAATCTATGATTACATTGTTAAATAGTCATACAGAAATTAAAAATTCCTTATATACAGAAAAGGCGAAGTTTGATTCAAGACTTCGCCTTTCACTATAAATTCTCTGTAATACTTGATGATTAAAAAACTGCTAAATATAAGTAGGAATGCATTCATACAGATACGGAACTAATTTCGCTTTTAGAGAAAATAGAACTTATCAAACCCTGTATAGGAGGAATATGAAATGATGAAAAAAATCTCTTACAAAATACTCGCTGTATCAACGCTTTTAACTATGACAACCACTTATGCAGTCACACCAGTAGCAGTTTTTGCAAGTGAAATTGAACAAACTAACAATGGAGATATGTCCCTTTCAGCAAATGAAGAACAGATGAAAAAAGTTTTGCAAGATGCTGGGGTATTTGCAAAATCTATGAATGAATATTCTTATTTGTTAATGAATAATCCAGATGTGAGTTTTGAAGGAATTACTATTAATGGGTATGCAGATTTACCTATTAAAATTGTACAAGATCAAAAGAATGCAAGAGCACATGCTGTTACATGGAATACGAAAGTAAAAAAACAGCTTTTAGATACATTGACAGGCATTATTGAATACGATACAAAATTTGAAAATCATTATGAAACATTAGTAGAGGCGATCAATACAGGGAATGGAGATACTTTAAAGAAAGGGATTACAGATTTAAAGGGGGAAATTCAACAAAACCAAAAGTCTGCAAAAGCATTAATAGAAGAATTAACTAAATTAAAAAACGATATTGGAGAAGATGTTAGAGCATTTGGAAGCCATAAAGAGACCTTGCAATCGATTTTAAAAAACCAAGGTGCTGATGTGGAGACTGACCAAAAGCGTTTAGATGAAGTTTTAGGACAAGTAAACTACTATAAAAAATTAGAATCTGATGGATTAACAATGGTAAAAATCCCTTTTATTCCCACGTTGATTTCTGGTGGTATAATGATAGGTACAGCAAGAGATAATTTAGGCCGATTAGAGCCTACATTAACAGAATTACGTAAGACTGTAGATTATAAAATAACATTAAATCGTGTAGTTGGAGTTGCGTTTCATAATATTAGTGATATGCATAGTACGATTGATAATGCTATTACTGCTCTTACTTATATGTCCACGCAATGGGATGATTTAGACTCTCAATATTCGGGCGTACTGGGACATATTGATACAGCAGCTCAAAAAGCTGATCAAAATAGATATAAATTCTTAAATCCTAACTTGAATTCAGCTAAAGACAGTTGGAAAACATTAAGAACAGATGTTGTCACATTACAAGAAGGGATGAAGATTGCAGAGGAAAAAGAACAGGATCTTATGAATCAGCTTCGTCCATCAAACGTTTTCTACTTTTATAAAAAAATTCATAACGCATACACATTTGAAATAAAGACTGGAACAAATGCACCAAATGCGTCTTATAAAGTTATGAATTTAACTAAAAACACTGTTCATAATATGTGGAGTGGAGGACCAAATACAAACATGTGGGCTGACTGGCTTTCATTCAATCCAAAAGATGAATTTGCGGTGGTAGCAGTAGTGGATGGGAAAGAATACGTTGTATATAAAGGCAAAGTAGAAAATATAATGAACTGAACCCGAAAAGTTAGACAGAAAAATTACGCAGCTATTGGAGATGGTACACTAAACTGGACACTAAGTTAAGTGAAAAAGATGATTCAGAGAGTTCTGTTGCAAAGTTTTTTAACAGATAAAAAGTTGGTATGATTGCAGATGGATTTTATGCAATCCTTAGTAATTGTTGTAATTTATTATACGTCGAAAAAACGAAGTTTGGTTGTTGCAAACTTCGTTTTCGTTTATATAGAGCATGAACGGTTTCAATGCCTTTCAAGGTACGTGAAGCATGACGAATGCCTTGAAATCCTGCGAATTTGGCAAAACGCCAGCTGATCATGAGCGGTCCAGCATAGCGAAGTAGCTCTTCGATAGCATTCGGTAGCAAAGAAGGATTACTACGCAACAATGCTAATTGTTCGGGATGTTTCTGCAAAGCAACCATACCATTTCCAATTAAATTGGTTGTGGTCTCATGTCCAGCAGTAATGAGTAATTGGACGGTAGAGAGCAGTTCGGGTTCACTCAGTTTATCCTCTTGATCGTGTGCGTGTATCAGGGAGCTGATTACACCCTCCGTTGGATGTTTTCGTTTTTCTTCCAATGTTTCTCGGATGCATGAGTAATACTCTTTGATCCATGCATGATGGTCTTGATTAGGATCTGCCTTTATGCTCACCCACAAATCATAAATTTTCTCTTGATACAAAACAGGTATTCCTAACATCTCAGCAATAACCCGAAATGGAAGTGGAAAAGCAAAATCTGCAATAAGATCCATCTTCCCTTTTTTCTGTACTGCATCCAATAATTCATCTGTAATCTGTTGAATACGAGGTTCTAGATTCGCGATCATTTGAGGGGTAAATCTTTTTCATGGATCTCCATTGGATGTTGTCCATCATCAAGGAGCATATTTGTTTTGTTGAGATTATGTTTTTTATTTCATCCCCCACATCCTCCGCTTGTATACCTCCATAGCTGTCCTGTCTAAACCAGAAAAGAAAAACCTGCACCCTCGGATAGTTAGTTGTAATAAACCTTTTACTGTGTGATGAATACTTGCTATATCTACTAATAGTAACCTTAACAACCCCATTAAGGCACTAAAGCACTCTAGGTCCTTTCTTGTTGCAGTGCGTTTATATAACATATATGCAATTTCTTTTTTTTATTTGTTTCTCGTAATCTTATAGTTTTTTGTGCTCTTCTGAGATTGAATACATACACTTGTTGCAGTTACCTATTGGATACTATTAATACATCCAGTCCCAGTTGTAAAAAATAAGTTATGTTTTCTTACTTTTTTTATAAATATTTTTTCTATGATATTGGATAATCCACTGTTTTTATAGTTTGAATATAAATTTCCCATTCTTTCTTTAATAGGTGTCTTTTCATAAAAAAAACTCCACATGTAGTATGTAAGGAGATTATCTCATGGGTTATTTGCAAATAGAAGGTGGGGAATATTTGACGCTTACTGATTAATGTTTTACTTTCTACACGATAATTATTAATTGACGAAAAATTATAACAATAATAAAATGAATTACATTGGATAATTTGTTTTGATACATAGAATTCAAGGGGGATTATTATGAAGCCAATATTTTTTGCCCAAAATAGAGAACGATTAACGAGAACATTGCCAGATGGATCGATTACTATTTTATTTGCCGGACAGGCACCACATATGTCAGCTGATGCACACTATAAATTTGTGCCGAATCGAAATTTTTACTATTTAACGGGAATCGATGAGCCAAATGTTATTTTTATTTTAAAAAAGTTTGGAGATAGTGTAGAAGAAACTCTTTTCATTGAAAAACCAGATCCAGTGCTTGAAAAATGGGTTGGTAAAACCGTTTCGAAAGAAGAAGCAGAAAATATTTCTGGTATTAAGAAGGTTGTATATATAGAAAGTTTTGAAGTAACAATTGCGAATACACTTTTCGCAGAAAATGTGAAACATGTGTATTTAGATTTGGAACGTCGTAATTGGAAAGGTACTGAGACGAAGGCGCTAGCATTTGCGAAGCACGTAAGAGAACAGTATCCTCATCTTTCAATTGGGAATGTCTATCCGAACATTTGTGAATTACGAGTGTTCAAAACAGATGAAGAAATTAAAAAAATAAAAGAAGCAATTGCGGTTACTCAAGAGGGTATTTATAATGTGCTGAAACAAGCGAAAGCAGGCATAATGGAATATGAATTAGAAGCGCATTTTGATTTCACATTAAAATCGTCTGGTATTAAATATCATGCATTCGATACAATTTTGGCGAGTGGTAAAAATGCTACTGTGCTGCATTATGAAGATAATGATGCAAAAGTGCAACAAGGCGATTTAGTACTGCTCGATTTAGGTGCTCAAAAAGACTACTACAATGCTGATATTAGTTACACATTCCCAGCTAGTGGAACATTCTCTAATCGCCAAAAACAAATATATAATATTGTATTAAAGGCATTAAAAGAAACAACTGAACTTATAAAGCCAGGATTAAAATTCGCTCCATTAAATGAACATACAAAAAAAGTACTGGCAGAAGAATGTAAAGAAATTGGTTTAATTCAAGAAGATGAGGAACTATCTAAATATTATTATCATGGTGTGAGCCATTTCCTCGGTTTAGATACTCATGATGTAGGAACATACAAAGATAGAGTATTAGAAGAAGGTATGGTCATTACGATAGAACCAGGTTTGTATATTGAAGAAGAATCAATTGGAATTCGTATTGAAGATGATATTCTTGTCACAAAGGACGGGTATGAAAACTTGTCAAAAGATATTATTAGAACGGTTGAAGAGATTGAAGAGTTTATGAGAGAAAATAATGAAAACGTTAAGGAAAGACAAGTTGTTACAAAATAAAAAGACGCTCAATTTTTGGGCGTCTTTTTATTTTGTTCATTTGGCATCTCCATGTTTTCTCGAAAATCGTCTTATATAATAATCTTGAAAAAGCAAAGAAAAGTATGATAAAGATTACACATTAATGTTAGATGAATGGGTAACAGATAAAAAAGAAATCGATAAGCAGTTAAAAGAAATGACAAAAGGGAAAACAGAAAAAGCAGACGGTAATAAATCTAGTATGGATAATAAAAATACGAAAAAGAATGATGATATGAAAGGCATGGATCATTCCGGTATGGACACGGGTAGTGATAATGAGTCAATAAGTATCATGTAGACAGCAGTAACAAGATCAATGATGAGATTAAGGGGCTTGAGGCTTCGCTTGCGGAGAGGGTAAGAAAAACTGATGATGCTTTGGCTGACGAGGTTTAATTCGAGAAGGTTAAATGCTATGGGGTGATCTTAATAACTGTTATTGTAAAAAACAAATATAAACGGGTTATAAAGTTAATAGTTCTAAAATTTAAAATACAAAAGTACGTAAGACAAGTGAATGAATATCGACGTAAAAACGTAAACGTAAAGTAACTCCAAAATATACAATAAAAGTTGATTTTGGAGTTGTTTTTTGTTTACTTCACTTTTTTTCGGCACTCTGTATCTAGGTAAACGCCAACACTCCTTTGGGGTAAGGCGTCTAATTTTAAAATCTTTCGTTAATACAGCCTGATTACAAGCTGTATCCAATGTTTGGGCTATGCCTTTACCAACTCTTCCTCGTCTAGTTTTACTTCCTGGTACTGAGAAGTTAATACTATCTCCAATTTGTGCCTCGGCATACCCTTTTTTAGTAGCTTCTCTAATATAAACTGTATGTGTCTTCATGGATAATTTCCCCCTTAGATATGCTATTTTTGTGTATTTTCTATTAATATTCTTGGTGGATCACCGCATGTCAAAGTAGGAGATAGATTATTAGTGTCATATACATGACTGCTTACTCCCCAACCACTAGGATTTACGTTTCCAATTTAATCAATGTAATCACTTCTTCCTGAAAGAATCAGTTTTTTATGTTATTAGAAGTGAATTCTTCTAAGTTTATCAAATACCTTATATGTAAATAAAATCCCAGGAAATCATAGTTCCTAGGATTTTTTATCAATTTGGTTAAGAAGCATAGCATGATTTAACTTAAATCTTTAAGTAGATTATTTTCCCATGGAACAACACGCAATAGAGTTTTTTTATAATCAAACAAGTACGATACGTAATTAATATTATACTTATCTTTATTTATGAATTCTATATCATTTGCGTTAAAGTGGCTGCCGATACGAAAGGCGTTAAAATACTCGTGCCAATCTGAATAAGAATGTTGTGAAAGTCGTGCAGCCTGTATCATAAAGTTCTTTGCTTCCTGTTTTGATAAATAACCGAGTCTTCTACCGACCCGACATAAACAGATACACCATGCATAATCAAACGCTGCAATTCCGGAATCCGTCAAAATGTGTAATCCGTAATTAGCAATATAAAGTTTTTCATAGTCAGGATTGTCTTTCGATAATTGCTTTCGCGCTGCCTCGGAAAGAGGAGTCAATTGATGGCGTATATGATTAAATTCCTGCCGTGTTCCTTCTTCTAAAAACCAAATGATTTTCTCTTTTAACTCCGTCGAATTTTCGATTTGCCATGTCCATAACACGTTCTTCAAAAAACGTTTCCCAATAAAGCGGTCTCTGATAAGGGTAAATTCATATCGGGTAAAATAGTTTGTAAGGTAAACGCAACTCAAACAAACGGAAGACAGACAGCGGAAATATAGTTCGAGCTGTTTCTCTCGTTTTCTTTTATATAAAACAGGCATTCTGTCTCCTCCTTATGCTAATGTTTTAAGCCTAACGAATTTCCATGCTTCCCAGATAAGTGGGAGTAGGAGAAGTAATGCATATTTAGATGGTAATGGGGTTAAAACAATAAGAATCATAAAGAGCAAATAAACCCAGGTGCGGCTAATAAATAGAAACAAAAAGTATAGCGCATATCTGATAATAAACTTCATATTTATTTCTTGTTTCTGTCTTTTCTCTGGAATTTCAGTGTGAATTCGAATACAGTATGAACGAAATTCGAAGCGTTCCACATAACGCTTTACCACATCCAACGCCCTAGTGGCTACAGTTTCTATATCACCTGATTCGAACGAATACTTCACTATTAAGAATTGTGCGTCCATATGCTCCGGCTCAATCGACAGTAGATGCTCACAGTCCTTGATAGCATCTGCAAACTGCCCGCGGTCATAGTAAATCTGGGCCCGATAAAGTAAACCATCTAGGTCATCCGGGCAAATGGCAAGTATGTCATTGAATGATTGTAACGCACGTTCTTTATTTTCTATGCGCAAATAATAAATGCCCTGCATGCGTAAAAGTTCCGGATCTTCTTGATAAAGCTCGTATGCAAAATCGAGTGCACTTTTTGCTGCTTCTAAGTTATTATTCATAAGTGTGAGCTGGACTTCTTCACGTAAATGAAAATACGCTTCAAAATCTAAATCATCACTTTTCTTGAAAACATCATAACGCATTTCCTTCTCGCCGCTAATTCTCTCTAGCAAAAACTGTACCGTTTCCTCACCATATTCAAATTCTAACGCCTCTCTTTGTTCACTAAAGCGAAATACATTGTCGAGAAGTTCCCAAATCGAGCCGGGGAAATGGTAATGATATTGTAAAAATTCTATTAATCTATCTTGAATCACTGCCGCATGTTCTACGTCCCATATCACATCGGAACTTAATAAGTCTTCCCAATTTTTCGGTTCGATTCGTGCAAAGAAATCGTTATACAGCGTCTCGATTTTTTCCGTAAATGCGTGAACGGGATGTTCTGAAACGAGAGTAGCGGCAAGTTCAGCGTCACCATCCATCCATGTAGGAGATACAGGATGGATATAGGAATTTTCTTCGTTTTCATCTGTTTTTTCTAGTTGAGAGGGAGGTGCGGTCTTCATTTGTTTTGCGCTTTTTATCGCTTTATCAAATGCTTCTCTCAGCCTCTGATATCCTTCAGGATCGTCTTCGGGATGATAGATCTTTAGAAGTTTTGCATAAGCCTTTTTAATAGCTGCGATATTATCGGTAGGCTCAATTTCTAACGTTTCCCAAATGCTCATGAATGACTGATCCACCTTTCAATATTCTCTAAATGCTCTTTTAATATATGAGCGGCTTCTTTCACTTTTTTATCATTTTGCGTTGTGAGCGCATTTTCAAATTGCTGTAACAAGATCGCGACTTTCTGGCGTTCGTCACCGAGTAATTCTTCATAGAGCCGTTCGCCTTTTGCGAGCAGCAATCGGTTTTCGGACCGGTCTCGTGGATGAATTTTAATTTCCTTCAATTCTAGTAGTCTAGCTTCAATTTCTTTTTCTGTAAGATTTCCGGCATTTTGTTGGATAATTGCTCTTTTTTTCTCTCCAGTCGTTGTACTTATTACCTCGACTTCGAGAATGCCATTTATGTCATATGTATAACGAATGTCAATCGCCTCTTGTCCAGCAGGAGCAGGAGGGACTTTAATTTTAAGTTCGCCAAGTTTTAAGTTATTTTTAACCAAGCGGTTTTCTCCTTGATAAACATCGACAAGTATGGAGTGTTGTTTATCATTGACAGTATAAAGTCGTTCCACTCGACTTACAGGAATCGGTGTATTTCGTTCAATAATCGGGAAGAAGTATCCGGATCCTTGTTGTCCATTTCCTAATGCTTGAACAACACTAGTTCCTAACGTATATGGACAAACATCCGTTAAGATAACTTCTTCTAGTGCTTTGTTTCGTTCTTTTAAAGCAACTTGAATCGCAGCACCTAAAGCAACCGTTTCATCAGGATTAATATTCGCATGAGGCATGCGTCCGAACATTTTAGAAATGACGGATTTGATAAGCGGCATCCTTGTCGCCCCGCCAATTAGAATGACAGCATCTAAATCCTTAGGGTTTAGCGACGCATCGCGAAGTGCGCGTTCAATCGGATAGCGAAGCCGTAAGAGAAGCGGGGTTACTAATTTTTCAAATTCACTTCTGTTAATGCGAGTTTCATACGTCTCATTATGAATAACGACTTTCATAATCGCGGCAGGCTCATTACATAATGTAAGTTTGCAACGTTCAGCTTGTGCATAAATTAAAGATAGCGTTTTTGAGTCAAGGGAATCGGAATCGAGTTGGTGTGACTCTAAAAAAAAGGACATGAGACTGTTTGTGAAGTCTTCGCCTCCAAGATAATTATCGCCGGCGATCGATTTAACATCCATCACTCCTTCAAATAATTCTAAAATGGACACGTCAAATGTTCCGCCGCCTAAATCAAATACAAGAAATTTTGTCTCTGCCGCTTCCTGATACAGTCCGTAAGCGATAGCAGCTGCCGTTGGCTCACTAATGAGACGTTCAACTTTTAATCCAGCAATTTCAGCAGCTCGTTTTGTCGCTTTGCGCTGAGCATCGTTGAAATAAGCAGGTACGCTAATGACAGCACCAGTAACCGCTTCGTTTAAATAAGCTTCTGCATCTTGTTTTAAAGATTGAATGATAAAAGATGAAAGTTCTTCTGAAGAAAATGTATACATACCTAACTCGTATTTTTTCTCTGTTCCTATAAATCGCTTAAACGTTGATGCTGTAACGTGCGGATGGGTAATCAGCCGTTCTTTGGCGATGCGTCCGACTAAAACTTCACCGCTCTCGTCAACGCTGATGACAGATGGTGTAAGATATTCGCCAAGTGCATTTGGGATAAGGGCTGCACCATGATCCGTCCAATAGGCTACTAAACTATTCGTTGTTCCTAGGTCAATTCCAATCGTTGCCATAATAATCTCCTCTCGTTTTTACTCTATCATACTATATATTATTATTATTATTATAATATATAGTATGAGAAAAATGGAATCGTAGGGTTTTATTTCTTGAAGGAAAGAGGGAGAAACAGATAGTTTAGTGGTGTTGAGTTTGTTATAAGTAAAGAGGTATAATTTCATCAGAATGTTTTTACAAACATGGGAAAATTTTATGTAAAGGGTGGTAAAGAGGTCAGATGATAATTGGAATTATATGTTTGATTTTAGGAATAGCGTTAATTTGGATGAGTGGAGGGGGACTTTTATTATTGGTGCCTGGCATTCTGTTTACAGTGGCGGGCGGTGTTATATGTGTGATTTTTAGACGGTTAGAAAAAGAGAGAAGAAGATTAAGGAAGAATGGTTAGAAGTTACATATTGTATAGTTTGTACTTACATAATTAGGCGGAAGCATCAGGTCTAAAACATCTCTTATATTTTATAAATTATAAAAAAGAACCCTAAACTTCTCGTTTTAGGGTTCTAATTATGAAAGAATCGTTATTCTATATGACTAGTTAACAAATAGACAATATATCTATTTTGTCGCTTTTCGTCCTACTAATATTCAGTATAGAGATAAACTGAAAAGGGCAATGAGTACGAGAATGAATAGGATATTGCTAAACATGGAAGCGTCCGCATTGTTTGCAATTCCTAGGAAGCTTTGGCGCATTGCGGAATGGTCCATCATTGCTGCTGTATAGGCGATACCGATTGACATCGCGACATTAAGTGTTAAATTATAAAACCCGATTGCTGTTCCTGCTTTTTCTTTCTCGATTGTTACAGATGCAAGAATCAAGTAATGGTGCATACATGAATGCAAATGAACTAGAGAATAGAACCATAGATATGACGAATACTTTTAAACTGAACAATTACATTACAAAGATTTGTAATGACACAATCGAAATAGAGCCCTGTTAATATTAACAGGGCTCTTGCAGAGTTTATGCCTTTTTTCCAAAAATGTTATAGAATCCACCGATTAACAGTGCCAAAGTAGAAAATAAATAAAAGGGTATCATACTTCTACAACAAATAAACATACCAATTGCGGATAGTATCATTAATATTCCAGCTTCTTTATGCGCTCTCTTCGCTCTTATGTATCCATAAACTCCTACAATAGCAGAAAATATTCCTGTATAGCCTATTATGCTATACAGATTAATTGATCCTGAACCATATTCGAAATCCCCAATGAAGATAGAAAATAGCGAACTAAATATCCCTAAAATTATACCGATAAACGCTACAGTATCTTCACCTGTTCTTCCCAATATAAATCTCCACCCTACATTCATATATATTTTATTTCCGTAATACAATTATCATTCATATTTGTTAACAACTCTTAACTCATTTCGAGATGTATCATAATAATGAATATAACCTGTTTCCAATTTTATTTTTTCTGTTTATGATAGGAAATACTTACTTCTAGATTTTCAGACATTGCCCCGCACACTTTTAAAACAAAAATTATCATATAACATCAAGAAGTAATGAGGGACTATAGCAAACAATTAGTTCGAATGTACAAACTCATTCTAATTACGTTTATAGATCCATCCCAATAGTCTCATTCTTTGGAAAACTTAAAATTGTCTACTTTGTATAACACCATTCACACCTACCTAATTAAATTTTGTTATTCATAATTAACGCCCTCTTATTAGCGAAGTTGAATATGTTCCCCGACTGTTTTTATTATGGCACAATCACAGCGTAGGGTGTAGTATAATTGTAATTAATTCACAAAAACGAAAAGTATTTTTTAGTCTTGAAAAATAGCTGTAATCCTTATAACCTCCATCAAAAATAAATAACATCCCTTTAAATACTAAATCCAAAGCGTACAACGGTGTAAATTTTTAAACGTATTAGTATGAATAGGGAAACAATTTTTAAGGAAGAACTTTTTTGGCAAAATAAATGGGTTGACCAATACTAATTTTCTATTCTAGAAAGAGAGTGTTTTAGTAGAAAATAAACCTTAGTACCAAATAACATTTCTTGAACCTCTCACAACTAAAGACATGAGAGGTTCAAAATGTTTATTGTAGATATTAAATGAAGTTAAAATATTTATAAAAAAGATTTCAAGAAGGGAATTCTATATCGAATAGCAGAAAGAAAAGATACTAGATTTAAAGCAATGAAAAGCATAATGTGCCCCCATTCTTTCATAGTATGATTGCAAATCGATAAAGAATGGGGGGATACATATACTCATTAATTAAAATGATAACTATTTAATGGAAAGTAGCAGAACGAAATAAATATAAAAGAACATCTTTTTCATTGAGATGTTCTTTTTTTCCTTATACCTAAATTAATTCTTTTGTTATATTATTTCGCTTCATCTTCAGGAATTAAAAAGCTTATATCATACTCATCTAACTTCTCAAGTAATGCTTCTCCATCGATTTTCAATAAATTCATATGAATATTAAATGGTATAAATCCAGCACGTTTATTAACTCGATACAGCCGTTGTCCTTTTGAAGGTATAGAGGCGATATATCGATCTTCAACATCATCTTCCATCACGATTCCTAAATACTTTTGCCCCTGGATTGCATAAGGTAAAACACCTAATACATCCTCCAAAGCGATTTTTACAGGATATTTTGGATTGTTAATAATTGTAATGTATTCTTGTTCTAAAATGATGGCTGGTTTTTTCGTAAGCATTTTTTGGATAACTTTCCAAAGAGCAATTAGTACAACGAATGCAAGAGCTCCAAATAAAAATCCAACTATGAAATTAGGCTCCTCAGATGAAAATGCATACATAACAATAAAGAGAAACATCACTTCAACTACCAAAGTCAAAAAAAATAATCCGACTACTTTTCTCTTTGACTCGTAAATATCATATTTTCTCATACGATTCCCCCCACTCATATAAACCCACTTTGATTTTCTAACATATTCGTCATTGCTATGCAGAACCGAAAGCAAAATGCCTATCCTATATAAATTGAAAAGTTTATGTGCCTTTTCAATTTATATAGATGATCTATTTCGCCCAACAGGACTGCAACATACAACATACATTTTCGAGGCGGCGATGTTTTAAATCTTCATCTGAAATACAAAATCCAACATTTTATTTTTGGGTAAATCATTTTGTGTGTTTCTTCGCTATGTAATTCTGCTAAATTTAATTGAGTGATAAAATGAAGGGGATGCCCTTTATATGTAGGATACATAAATGATGCGGGCAAATCAGGAGTTCATCCCATTTTCGAACACCGCCAATAACTCTTCTTTCATATGTGTTAGTTGATACTTGTCAAGCAATGTCCCAATATGTTATTTCATAAAAAACGCCTTGTGCAAAAATTAGTACCTATACATCATATCATGAAAACACTCATCACTTACTTTGTTTATCTCTAAACCAAATTTTCAATGATTGTTTTAAATAAATATAAAGTTTTTAAAAGAAACAAATGTTCGTATGTAGATTGATATGATATACTAATAATGTAAATATATTCCGTATTTTTGTATCTGAAATTTCAGATATGCGAGAGAATAGGTATTATCATATGTATATGGTATAACGATGAGTTTATAAAAGAACTAGGGAGGCAGAGAAGATGGCAGTCAGTACACATCAGTTGTTTCAACACCTTAATATGACAGGAGCACAAGAAGAATTAGCATTCCGTTACTTGCAGACGAGGGATGAAGAAGTTTTAAAACATATAGAACAAACAACCATTTGCGAAAATAAGCGTAGTGATTTTGCTTGGCAGTTCACAAATGACTTTAGGAAAACGTATAAGCAAGATCCAGTGTTTTTTCGGTTATTCTATCATTTACTTGAAGATCAACTGTTGAATGTTCTTCTCGTGCGTTTTTCATATATGAGTTTTCCAGATATAAAGGTTTATTTCGAAAAAAGCGGTCTTTTATTCGATAGACTTGTAGTATTTGCTTGTAAGTATTTAACGAATCTTTCGCGTTCTGTAAATGAAGCGGATGTTTTTCTTAGACAATTAATAAGGGAAAATCCGAAGTATATAGAAGAACAGTTGCAAGTTATAACAGGTCAGCAAAAATTACTTTTGCTTCTAGTTATGTTAGATGCAGATTATGAGAGATTTCTTCCTTATCGTTCTTTACTTGAAGAAGAATTGCAAGAGCATGCGGAGTATATATTGAGGCTAAGCGGTGCAGAAGACAAGGTTGAAGCAGCTCAAAAGTACGTTCGAGGCGAATCTGTTAGTAAGGTGTTTGCCGGGTCATCTTTACCTGACTTTACTTGGCAGCAAATTTTTCGTATGTATCCGCATTCGGATGTTGCAAGAAGATATATGGAATTGTTAGTGAAATGCTCTGTTAAAAATTTTATGAATTATGCAATTTCACATGTTAGCCATACTCTTGAACAGTCTGGAAATTACAAAAAAACAAAAAGTTTTGATACACAATTGTATGAAACAATCCGAGATTTGTGTGAGCAATTCGGTATTTCAGAGGAAAGATTTTTCGCATATCGCCTTACGCAACATCATTTAGGTGTTGTTGATTTTGATCGCGTATATGAATACCAATTGTTGCTTCGTATGGTGGAAGAGCAACCGGAATTTGTGCAGCGTACACTGCAATATTTAAGTCAAAGTCATTACCTTTTTGTATCAATGCTTTTAGCGGAAAAAGGGTACGAGTTACATAGAAACAAAGTACGTGAAGAGTTTTTAACGGTTGTCCTTCAAACAAAATCATCTGACATACGTGGTACATATCGTGACTATTTATTAGGCAATTTATCATTTGAGGATATGAAGCAACAGTTCGAAAGTTTGAAGTATAGAAATAATTACTGGAGAATGCCTGTTTTAGAAATTGCGCTTCTTTGGGATATAGAGGAAGCGGCAAAGAAAGAAGCAGTTCTTACGCTTCAACTCGGGAAAACCTATAACTATAGTTTATACGAACTTCTGCAGCGCTATGCTGCTATGGAGAACTCGCCAGAACAGGTGCTGGAAGATCTGCTTTCCTACGGTTTATCGATGGAGAAGCTCGTTTTTTATTCCATTGAACAAGCTTCCGGGCATAGTGAGAAACGAAATAAGGCGACGGAGGCACTCGTTCGTTTGTTTGTAAAAGAACGAGCGTATGTGACAGAGAAATTTCCTGAGTATTCTGCAGATGAACGGATTTTTATTTTGGATGAGTTGGCAAAGGATAACGTAGTTCAGACGCGTAATCTTCTCATTCAAAGCCTTGGGGATTCCTCTAAAAAGGTACGTACCGCTGCCGTAGAACTTCTTACAAAAGATACGGAGGCTGCAGAAGATGTAGCAAATGAATTAAATCATAGAAAGAAAGTTGTACGCGAAAATGTAATGCAAACACTTTTATATTATAAAACTGACAAATATACAAAGCTTGTACAGGAAGCTTTACAAGAAAAGAAAAACGCTTCTTTGACGGAGAAGTTTGCTCCATTGCTTGGAGAAGGAGACTTAGAAGGAGCATCAGGAAGTATAGAAGCTCTTTGCATGCGTATTTTAACGCCGCAAAAAAGGAATGCACTTGTGCAGTGGCTCGGATTTGAACCGCAAATCCGCCTTCGTGATTCTGATGCAATTGCAGATGCAATGATTCCTCTTGCATATTTTCAGCAGTACGTATCAGATTCTGTCATTGAGAAGAAGGAAGCTGCAGAAGTAATAGGTGCGGCTCTAAACGAACAAGATTTAAAGGAAAATATACAAGCAATCTATCAGCTTTGGGTTTCTCAAGGCGCGGAATCGAAGAAACGCGGTATTCTTTCGTTGTACGGTATTTATAGTGATGACGAAATGGCGTTGCAGCTCAAAAAGCAGATTGATGAGTGGGCACTTGGCATGCGCGGAGCGATTGCTGCTGCAGCTGTTCAGGCGCTAGCGTTGTCCCAATCACATATTGGACTAATGTCTATCCATGCGATGGCATTTAAGTATAAACATAAGCAAGTGCGTAATGCTGCGAAAGAAGCGCTAAGTCTCGCTGCGAAAACGCGTGGTATAACAGAGGAAGAATTAGAAGATCAGCTTGTCCCAGACCTTGGTTTTAATAAACGCGGTGAAAAGACAATTGATTACGGCAGCAGAACATTTACTGCCTATTTAACTCCAAACTTGAAAATTGAGCTGAAAACGGGAGAAGGAAAACGAATAAAGTCGCTTCCGAAACCAAATGCAAAAGATGATGCGGAAAAAGCTGAGGAGGCTAAGGCGGAGTTATCCTCTATAAAGAAGCAGCTCCGAACTATGATTACGATGCAAACGCAGCGTCTTGAAACAGCACTTTCTCTGAATCGCTATTGGTCTCAAAATACATGGCAGTCTCTGTTTGTAGAAAATCCAATTATGCAGCAGTTCGCTATCTCCCTTATTTGGGGTGAATATAAGGAAGGAAAGTTGCTTGCGATGTTCCGCTATATGGAGGATGGCACGTTTAATACGATTGAAGAAGAAGAGCATGAACTTACGCCAGAAACTGTTATCGGTCTAATCCATCCGCTAGAATTGTCAGAAGAGGAACGAGAATTATGGAAGGAACAGCTAGAAGATTATGAGATGGATCAGCCATTTCCGCAAATTGACCGTGAAGTATTTCAGGTGAAGGACAATGAGGAAGTCACTGTAGAAAGGTTTGCTGGTATCCAAATTAATGGCCGTTCGCTGTTTGGTAAGATGACGAAGTACGGCTGGAGTCGTGGATCGGTTCAAGATGCTGGTGTATATTATACATTCTATAAAGAAGATACTCGCGCCGGGCTAGGGGCGGAGCTTGCGTTTGAAGGGGCACCGGTTGGGTATGAAGTCGAGGATGATGTGTGCGTTTTTGAAATTCAATTTTACAAAGCAGGCACGGTGAGCCGCGGTTCGTATGACTACGACGAAATTGATCATGAGAGACGCGTTTTACCGAAGCAAGTATCGGAACGCTTTTTTAGCGAAATTTTATATGATATAAAACGGGCAACAGAATCGAACCTTGGCCGTGATGAAAACTGGCGCAGTAAGCGATAAGAAAGGAAATGACATATGCAGTCTATTAAACCATTAATGGAAGAATTATATGAAATAGAATTGAATGCGTTAGAAGCGAATGATTCGTTTCCGAAACCACCTAACTGGCGATTGTCACCGCGTGCCGTTCGTACGTTTATTATCGGACAAGAAGAACCGCTTCTTTTGGAAGGAAAAGAAGTGGAAATTAGTCGTAAGTTTTATGGTAATGATGTGCTTGTAGAACGAGCAATTGTCACATTAGCAGGAAATCGCGGACTTATGCTAATCGGCGAGCCGGGAACAGCAAAAACGATGATAAGCGAGCTGCTTTCTGCTGCGATATGCAGAAATAGCCGCAACACTGTGCAAGGAACAGCTGCTACGATGGAGGATACGATTAAGTACTCGTGGAACTATGCACTTCTTCTTGCGAAAGGGCCTGTAAGAGAGGCGCTTGTGCCAGGACCTCTCTTCGTTGGTATGGAACAAGGGATATTAACTAGATTTGAAGAGTTGACGCGCTGCCCGCAGGAAGTACAGGATTCGTTAATTAGTGTTTTGAGCGACAAAGTGCTGAACATTCCAGAGTTTGGGGAGCAAGGAATTCTTACAGCTAAGCCTGGATTTAATATTATTGCGACGGCTAACACACGAGATCGCGGTGTGAATGAAATGAGCAGTGCATTGAAGCGTCGTTTTAATTTTGAAACGGTGCATCCAATTAAGGATGTAAAGCTTGAAGCAAAAATAATAGAGTCACAAGTAACACGCTTATTAGGAGCATCAGGTATCACCCCAAAAGTGGATGAAACGGTTGTTCAGCTGCTAGCGACTGTTTTTCATGAACTACGGGAAGGTGTAACTGCTGAAGGAAAACGAATTGATCAGCCTTCTTCCGTAATGAGTACCGCAGAAGCAGTATCGGTATATTATCAAAGTGCAATGGACGCGTACTATTATGGAAGCGGACAGGTGAAGATGGATGCACTTGTTCGATACTTATCCGGAACGATTGCGAAAGAAAACAAGGAAGATTTAGAAAAGCTGCGCAGTTACTTTACAAGCATCGTTAGGGCGCGAGGTCAAGTAGGAGGAGAGGTATGGAAGTCGTTTTTCGAAGCTCGCAATCAGCTGAAGTAAATACATTGTTTCAAAGAGCTTACAATTTAAGCAACAACGTCGTATATGTGCCGATTCGCCATCATAGTCCTGCATGCTCTTTTCATGTACAAAAAATAGTTGAATTATATAAACCGGATGCGATTCTTATAGAGGGATTGATGGATTGTAACTCCCTTATTCCGCATATCGTGAGTGCAGAGAGCGAGACTCCGATTTGTATATATTGCAGTTATGATGATAAAACGGATGTGCTTGAAAGAGGAGAAAGTGGAAAGTACCGTGCGTACTATCCCTTTCTCGACTATTCACCGGAACTTGTCGCGCTACGGGAGGGAGCTGCACAAAGCATTCCTGTTTCATTTATTGATCTTCCCTTTAAGGAATATTTGTTTGTAACGAAAAACGAGGAAGAGCGCGGGAAGTATGACGAGCAATATTTCCGGCACAGTCAATATGTCCGTATGCTTTCGGAAAAAACGGGGTGCCGAAGCTTTCATGAATTTTGGGATAAATACTTTGAGTTGCAAGGCTTTCATATGACAAGTGAGGAGTTTGTCCATCAGCTCTTCGATTATTGTTATTATACGCGCGCGGACTATACGCAGGAGATGCTGACAGAAGACGGTTGCGAAGCCAGGGAGATACACATGGCAAAGGAAATTGAAAAAGCGCGTAAAGTGTATGACAAGGTGCTCGTTATTACCGGAGGCTTTCATGTGAAAGGGCTTCTTGAATTGGAAGGGAAAAAGAAACAGCTGTCCAAAAGCCCATTATCTAAAACGTATGCCAAAAACTACCTTATGCCGTATTCCTTTTTGGAAAGCGACCAGACGCGCGGTTATGAAAGCGGTATGCCTGCACCTGCTTTTTATCAACATATTTGGGAGAACAGGGACGAGGCGGCAGCTGAGCAATTTATGATACGAATTGCTAGACAGTTAAAAACAGAAGGTATATCAATGGCAGATGAGATTGAAGCTGCGCGAATGATACGTGAACTTGCACTGCTTCGGGGAAAGATGCAGCCTGGGTTGTATGAGCTGATGGATGCGGTGCACAGTGCATTTGTTAAAGGAGAGATATCTTCGGCAGATAAACCTTTGACGCTACTTCAGACGAGTCTGCAAGGGACGAAGCGCGGAAAATTGTCAAAAGAAGCGGATGTGCCGCCGCTCGTGCATGATTTTCGTGCTTCTGTTCGTTCGTTTCGTCTTCCGGCGCGTTCTACTGTACCACAGGAGACGATTCTTGACATATATAAGAAAGAAAGGCACTTGCGTTTAAGTCAATTCTTTCATTGCCTCGCTTTTTTAGGAGTTCCGTTTTGCGAGAAGCTGCGCGGTCCAAACCTAGCTAGAAAGCAGAATATTAATCTTATGCGAGAAACTTGGAAATATCGTTTTTCAGCACAAGTAGAAAGTGCTCTCATTGATTTATCTGTGTATGGCGGAACGGTGAGAGAAGCCGCGCAGGAAATGCTAAGAGCAAAGCTGTATAAGGCGAAAGGGCGTGCGGGAGAGGTGGCCCTTTTATTGCTAGACGCCTACTTAAGTGGTTTATTTTCCGAGTTCGCTATGTACAATCAGTTTATAGATGAAGCTGTGCAAGAGGATGGAGATTTTGCTTCTATGGCAGATTGTGCTTACTATTTATCACAAATAGAAAAAGCAGATCAGCAGGTGGATAGTGCTAGACATAAAGCGCTTTCGTTATTTTCTGTTTTAGATGGGGGCGAACCAGCAATTATTGCGGAAAAGCTTATCGATTTGTATACGCTGCAGCCTGCGGACCAGCAATTTATTGAAGCATTGGAGCTTTATTTGCAAAAGGAAAAACGAGAAAGCCAAGTAGAGGGAGCGGTATTTGGGCTGTTAACTTCTTTAGGGAAGCGGAAAATCGATGAGGTAATGCAAGTAGCAGAAGGGTATTTTTATGGAAGTGGCGATATGCAAAAGCAAGCTCCGATATTTTTGAATGGTTTGTTTGCTGGCGCAAAAGATATCTTTTTATATAACGAATGGCTGCTTGGCGGGATGTCCCATGTCCTAGAAGAACTTGATGAAGAGATGTTTTTACAAGTGTTGCCGCATTTACGCCTCTTGTTCAGTCAATTCACGCCGCTTGAGGTGGATACGATTGCTAGACAGATTGCTCGATTATATGGAGCCACAGAAGAAGTGATAAAAGAAGAAGCAATTTCCGAAGAGGTGCTGACGTATGCAATACAGTTAGATCAGAAAGCGCGGGGAATTTTAATGAGACGGGGGCTAGAAGATGGAGAATAACATTTCTTTAAATCGCTGGCGTCTTGTTCTTGGGAAACATGCGGATGACCAAATCACATTTCAGGAAGAAGATCCTGCATACAGAGAAATGGATGATGTGCTGGAGTTTTTGTACGAGAGAGAACGCGGAGAAGAACGCGGTGGATCCCTAGATCCCTCTCAGCTAACAGTGCCGACTTGGATTTCGAAAGTGCGGGAGTTATTTCCGAAAGAAACCATTGAAATTATGGAAAATCATGCGCTAGAAAAGTATGAATTAACAGCTCTATTGCAAGATAAGCAAACGCTTGAAAAAATGGAGCCGAATATGAATTTATTAAAATGCATTTTACAATTTAAAGATTATGTAAAACCGGATGTATTGGACACAGCTAAACGTATTGTAGCGAAAGTCGCTGAGGAGTTGCGTCGTAATTTAGAGCAAGAAGTGAAGCACGCATTAAGCGGTAGAGCGGATCGAAATCGTTCTAGTCGCGTACGCACGATGCGCAACTTTGATTTTAAGAAAACGATTCGAAAGAACTTGAAGCATTTTGATAAGGAAACGAACACCATTCATATTGAAAAACCGTACTTTTATGCTGCCACGAAGCACGTTAGCCCATGGCGTGTGATCCTCGCAGTAGACGAGAGCGGAAGTATGATTGATTCTGTTATTCATAGCGCAGTTATGGCGGGTATTTTTGCAAGCTTACCGACGATTAAGACAGATTTGTTCATCTTTGATACAGATGTTGTTGATTTAACGGATCGTATTGACGACCCGGTGGAGACGCTTATGAGTGTACAGCTTGGGGGAGGAACATATATTGCTCAGGCGCTGCGTTACGCAACGAATAAAATCGAGATGCCTCATAAAACAATTGTCGTGCTTGTAACGGATTTATATGAAGGTGGCAGTTACAATGAAATGTACCGAGAAGCGATGAAGATTGTAGAATCAGGGGCAAAGTTGATTGTGCTTACTTCTCTTGATCCGACTGCACAGCCTTTTTATGATAAACAGGCAGCAAAAAAAATGGCGGCGCTCGGTGCTCATGTAGCGGCACTAACACCAGGGAGGTTGGCACAATGGATCGCAACAATCATTTCTTAAATGTTCTTTCCTCTATTGATGAAACATACTTAATCGCCATGTCCAACAAAGGAACATATAAGAGAGCAATGAAGGATTTGGCCGTTGTATCAAATGTCAAAATGGACGTAGAAGAGGGTGCAGTGCAAATACATCTTGATGACGGAATTACTGTAACGTTTACGGGTGATATACGCAGTTACTCTTGTAGTTGTGAAGCCCGTTCGATTTGTAAACATGTCATTATGGCTCTGTTAGAAGCAAAGAAGATGTACGAAGGTGAAGAGAACATAAAAGTTGATTTCTCTGCTCTTTTGAATGTGGACGTTCGCAATATTGTCTCCGAAAAAATGTGGGCTGAAATAATGTTTCGCGAAACATTTCAGCAAAAGTTTGTTTTAGAAGAAGAGGGGGCTTTAATTGCGTCCTTCCCAGAAGAGAATATAGCGGTTCGCTTTCTAACAGCCGAATCGGTAGCGGATGCAATCTGTACGTGCAAAGCAGAGGGGATATGCCGGCATAAGGCGGAAGCGGTATATTGGTATCAAAAAGAGAAAGGAATCTCGCATGAAACGAAACAGATGCATCCTCTTATCATTGCGCCGGATAAGCTATCTATTTTCAAAGAAATGATCGAGCAAATTGTTCACTTTGGATTAACACGACTTACCGAAAATACAATCTATGAAATAGAACAACTTTCTGTAAAAGCACGTTCTTTGAAACTAGCAAAGTTAGAGAATTTATTTCGCAAGCTCGGGGCGGATATCGGGCTATATCGGATGAAACATGCATCTTTTCAAATGGCATCTTATCGGCAAACACTGTCCGCGATTTATGAACACATTTTGTTGTTGGAGCGCCACCATCTGCAAGAGAGTCCGTTTCGTTCGGAATATTACGAAGTTCCACCACTTATTTTGCATGCTTTCGGTGCATCTGGCTGGCAAACGAAGTCTGGTTATGTTGGTGTGACGTATTATTTCTATAATCGAGAACAGGAAAAGTGGATAACATACACACAGTCACGCCCCATGTTTTATGAAGGGAGTAGCACAACTCCTGAAGAACTCCATGAAAGGCAAGTTCCATGGGGAATTGCAGGGAAAGGATACGAACTATCTCGTTCATCTTTCCAATTGAAGCAGGCAAAACTTAACGCCGATTTTCAATTGTCATCTAGCTCACAGACAGTAGGAGAAGTGGAAGGAAAAACAAATGTGGCAGAGTGGCAATCTCTCTTTTTAACCTCATGGGAAGAACTACTAAAAAAAGTAAAAGAGCACAGGTTAGAGGCAAATAAACAAGGAGTCTTTTGTATCGAAGTTGCTGAAATGGGAGAATGGGAATTTCAGAAGCAAGAACAAAAATGGATCATACCTCTTATCGATAAGGCTGGTAAAACATTGCAAATGCAAATGATGAAACGACCAGAAAATGAGCGGATGATTCGACTTGTAAAAATATATTTGGACTCGTTGCATGTAAAGAGAATGCTAGTTCATCCTTATCAGGAAGGAACAAAGCTCGTAGTTACACCTATTATTTTATATACAGAAGCAGGAGAGATTATAAATATTACACTCAATGAAGGAGAAACATTCTATGATCGAGTTAATGCGTATAATCGATGAATTGGAACAAGTTCTAGATGAGATGCTTGTCTCAGGAGCAGGGACTGTACCTTTTTCTTTTTTTCAGGATATAAAACGGGAATGCGAAAAGTACGGTCTTTCTTATGCTGCCGCGCAGCTACTTATCATAGAGGAAGAACGAAATAAGGCCCGCTTTCTTCATAAAGAAGAGACAAGCAAATTGACAGAAGCGTTTTGTAAGTTGCAGGAATATATTCAAGTTGTAAAGGCTGAAGTGCTACATTTATGATTCAGCCAAGAACATTTGTGATTTCAATTATGAGATGAATCAGTTTCGGACAAGGCGTGTCTTTTGACACGTCAATTGTTCGATATATACAAAATTTGTAATTAGAAAACATAGGTATTTGGTACAAATATTTATTCAAATACGTTAGTAATTACAATATTAAGGAGTTTGAAAATGAAAATAAATAATAGTGAGTATGGTGGTTTTGTCGTTTCAAAAAATATTTTGGCTGGAAAACCAGTTAGATATTCATTTAGAGAAGAAAGTTCTATCCCGCAATTAAATGGATGGAATTTGTATTCTATAGATGATACCGATGAATATGTGAATCATGCGGAAAATTTTATCATCTTAAACGCGGAATCTATTTTTAAAATTGCTCCTGCAATGTTTGAGATTTTTGAAGCTCCTTATGGAACGGATCTATGCTGGTTATATGAAGAAGGAGTTCATATTGGATTTTATGATTTAGTCGCCGATAAAGAAGTGACAATTAATGAAGTTATAAAACAAAATTAATTTTTTCATACAGTACTATTTTATAAGTTTTTCAGCAGATGGCAATAAAAGAAGCCCCTTATAAGCCCATTCCATCCCCCTTATAAACCCCTACCAAGTAATAAATCATTAAATAAACAAAAGAAAAAACAACTACAAGAACTACTACAAAAAAATAAAAAAGTAACATTCTAGTACTAGTAAAAATTATAAAATAAATCCACCAAATTTCTGCCTGCAATCCTATATATATGAAGGAGTAACCAATTCTATATTTACCACTAGAAGGGCAGGAGGAAAAAACATGGGAGTATACCGGAGTGTACAAGTGAATTTTTGGCAAGATGAGTTTGTGCTTGATTTAACGCCAGAAGAGCGATATTTTTATATGTATTTACTGACATGTTCGAAGACGAGGCAATGCGGGATTTATCCACTGCCGTTACGTTTGGTAGAGATGGAAACGGGGTATAATCGTGAAACGGTTGAGAAGTTGTTGCAGCGGTTTATTGCGTATGGAAAGATATTGTATGATGCGACAACGAAGGAGTTATATGTTCTAAATTGGTTACGCTATAACCCTGTTACGAATACGAACATAGAAAAGTGTGTGTTACGTGAGTTGAAAACTGTGAAAAATAAAGAGTTTGTACATATGTTTCTTCGAAGATGCCTCGAGGAAGAGTTGAATATTCCGTTATTGCTAGAGCATTTCGGAATGCCTGTTGAAACATCTGATGTAATTCCACAAGAAGTTTTTCAAGGTTATGAAGCGGATGAGGAAGTAGTAGTAGAGGAAGAAGTAGAAGTGAACCCAGGTAGCAGTGTATTCACATTTTATGAACAAAACTTTGGTAGTTTGTCATCTTATGCAGTGGAGGAATTAAGTGAATGGATTGCGGATTTGTCTGAGGCACTTGTACTAAAAGCACTTCAGATTGCCTATGAAAATAATAAGCGGACGCTTGCTTATGTGAAGGGGATTTTACGAGATTGGCATGGGAAGGGATATACAAAGCTCAGTGAAATAGAGGAAGCAGCAGCGAAGTTTCGAAAGAAGGAGCCGTCTATTCTTTATGAAACGGAGAAGTTTTTGGAGGAATGTGAAGAGTGGAAGAAGAATGTACCATCTGAGGAAGAGTTACAGAAGTTCTTGCGGGAAGAAGGGTGGCAGCCGTGAGTGTTCAATATGTTGAGGCAAAGCAAATAGTATTAGAATCTTTGTTTTTTTATGATGAACCCTGTTTGACCAAGCTACATTTTTCTACGGCTGTACGTCAAGCTATATTCAAGTTAATACGAAAAATAAAGGAAGACGGGCAGTAGCTTGATCTTGTCACACTTGTTTCAAAAATGGAGTCCCCGATTTTTCACCAACAGCAAAAGCACCATTGGATCAAGACCCTATAAAGGACCTAGCTAAACGAATAAAAAAGTTATAGATCAATTAAGAAGTGTGGAGATTGATTACATAGCTAGCTGATTATATAAAAGTTCGAAAGCTCATGAAGGTTTTACCATCATGGAGTTTTGTTTTTATATTAGGATAGTGTGATAAGAACGATAAATAAGTGAGAAAAAATTTTACTGGGTGACAAAGTAACAGAGAGAAAAGGCCTGAGAGAATAATTACAAAGGAGAAGGATTATGAATTTGGAAAATATGGTAAGAGATATTTGGTATGGTGATATTCCAAATGATAGAATCGAAAATCTTAAATCTAAGCTAAAAGATGTTACAACTGAGAAAGAAAGCTTTCTCTTAATTAATAAATTGCTAAAATTAGGTGATTTCTCTGTAAAGGGATTACTCATACAACTTATGAATAGTACGCAAGATGAAGTGATTCTTAATTTATGTACAAGACTTTTTTGCTCAATCGCTACTCATGATGACTTATTAGACACAAATAACTTGAAATTCCTTTCAAATGCTTCAGAGGATGGTGTTCATACTTTTGTGGCAAGTGCTGGTGAAACTCTTTCATATAATGTAGTACCATACCTTCTAACTTTGTTAGAAGAATGGGAAGATACTTTTATTGAGAAATCAATCAGAAATACACTTGCATTAATGCTAGGAATTAATGATGACTATTATGAACGATCAATAGAAGAATTAGGAGAAATATATTTTGAGCTCGTTAAAAATAGTGATGACACCAAATATTACTATCATAACGATTTGGCATTTCCTGGAGACTTGGTAAAGAAATTAATCCCGAGAGTAATGATTTCTTTAAGAGATAAAAAAACATTTGATATGGTTACAATTCCATCTATTTTATCTATTTGGAGTGGGGTTAAATGTCCTGTACAATATGGTGCAATAATAACTGATGAAAAATACAGAGGGTTAATGTTATATATTGATTCTTTAACAAAAAAAGAATGGAAGATTGGTGAAAAATATTTTTATGAACATTTAGTTGTGTGAATATACATGGTATGAATTTATTGAAACTTAAATGAAGCATGAGGTGAATGAATTGTTTACAAAAGATACATACATTAGCTCGATAAAAGAAAATCTTCAAAAAATTCAGAAAGGTTGATTCGTAATATAAGAGAAATTCTTAATTTTAATTATTACTGTAAAATAGAGTTAATAGATTTTATGATTTTTATCGGATCATTTGACCTTTCTATCATGATGTTTTCTATGAATAGAGAAGCAAGTGAGGTTTTTTACGAAGGAAACGATAGGAGTGTTTTTGCAGGAAGTCATGAATTACTCGAACGTATATCATACTATAACCTTTCTTATGATAAATCAGACGAGTTCTGGGAGTTTTATGAAGAAAACGATGAGATCATATCGGAAGATGAGGAAAAAATCCTTGTGGAATGGTTTGTTGATTGCTGGAATAAAGCAAATGGAGGAAGTATAAAATTACCTGCCTATTGTGGTTTTCATGATGCTAATCAATCATTTGACTTACAGAAAAATATATGGGTTTCTGATGAGGAAAAGTGGTGGGATTAACAGTTTCATTTGCTTGCATTGTAATTGAAAGCCTAAAATGAAATGGAAAATTTAGTGTATTTAAAAAGATTAAGAAAGAATTTGGACGTTTAGGTGAAGTTAATGTAATAGAATTGATTTTGTTGCTGATAGTAAGTGAACAACTGAGGTTGGCTATGTGGATTAATTTCTTCGCATTTACTGTTCGACTATACAGATGAAAATGATAAGGCTTGTGTTGTGGGGAGACGAGATAAGAACATGAAGTAGAGCATTTAAAATCAATGCTCTACTTCTGTTACCTTTTAACAGCCCTTTTTCTAATTACTTGGAGCAGCATTATTGAATAATTTAAATACTAAAATTAAAAATAGATTTGCTAATGCTATACCGCATAAAAAGAGAGCGGACATGAATTCACCTATTCCATTATTATATAAAAACAAGGAATAGAAGAAAACCGCTAAAATTACTGAAACAGCAGCTGGAATGAATTTGAAGATTGATTTTAGATGTGACTTTTTAGAAAGAAAAACAGTAGCTAACAATGTTACCGGGAAGAAAAAATACAATATTATCTGTATTATCATCATATTCACCTCCTTTCTAATAGCAAATATCTCAATATGATTTTACCGTATTTATACATAATTGTAATTTGATAACACGCCCTATTTTATTAATGAAACTATGGAGAAAAATTTTGATATTATATATAAATCCTTTCTAAAAAGACCTTAAGTACCCTTCCCTTAGCGTCATAACCCGATCTAATCAGTCGTATGTTAACATAAAAATCAAACATAATTTTTTTGAAATAAATCATTTATATTCGGAATTTTAGGGGTAGAAGGCTTAGTTACAGGGGGCTGCTCTAATATACTTGTTCCATCATCGATTCAGTATTAAATTTAGTTTTTCAATCAACATATATCAAATGATTAATAAATAGCATGCAATAATAACAGCAATCCAAAAGGGAATCACGATTAATAATCCATTCACGCAGCCTTTAAAAAAATCTAGATTACATGGGTATTCTAAATTGTAATTAGTAATTTATTTGTTTTTTGTTGTATATTTCATGTCTATATTCCTTTCTGTTCAAAAAAAGACATACCTTAAGTAGATACTACTGAAAGGTATGTCCTTTTCGAATACATATAAGATGAATAAGATAGTATGGAAGTATACATATAATCAAATTAGTACAGATGATGTAAAAGAAATTTTAAAAGGTACCGGTTTTGATTTTCCGTTAGATTATATAGAATGCGTTGCGATGAATAATGGAGGACATGTCGAGCAAATGCTATTTGATGTTGAGGGGATTGAGAGAGTTTTTGGTTCGCTTTTATCTTTTAATCATGAGAGGATTGAGAGAGTTTTTGGTTCGCTTTTATCTTTTAATCATGAGAGTGAGGAGTTTATCTTAGAAACTAATAATGAATATAAAGATACTTTTCCTAGTGAACTATTTCCAATTGGAATTGATCCAGGGGGGAATTTAATCTGTTTTGATTATAAGAATCATGAAGAAAATCCGATTGTTGTTTTTTGGGAACATGAAGGTGCATGGGAAAAAGAAGCGTTGATGGAGAGCGAAGGGATTACTGCAGAACAAGCGGAGGAAGCTGCGCGAGAAAATGTATTCTACATAGCGGCATCATTTACTGAATTTCTAAAGAAATTATACTAAGGTGAGTAATATCAATTTAACCGAGAAGACCCTCTCCTCTAAACGAAGCGTAGGTGGGGGATGAATCGGTTTTTTCTTTTTAAAGAAAATGTTTCTTTTTTTGTAGAACGTACGTTTCGTTTTGTTGTATAATTGTCTTAGCAAACAAAATGGGGTGAGAACAGGTGAAGAAAGCGTTTTTTTCGAAACGGATCTATAAGACAGATTTGCCGCATGAAATGGTAGATACATTGACAGAGACAATCGAAACATTCAATCGGGCGAAACGCTTTGCGTTTCAAACAATTGTCCGAGAAAAACGTTGGAATCGTAAGCTGCATACAGATAGTCTTCATCTCGTTCTCAAGCGGAACTATCAATTGAATGATTACTACGCAAACAGCGCGGTACAAGAAGCAAAATCTTTGTTTACAGGTTTAATGGAGTTACAAAAAATATATGAGAAACAAACACAAGAGAAACTGGGGAAACTTAAGAAAAAGTTGAAACAAGAACGGACAAATCTGACAAACTTTCGCAAAATCAAACAAAGTTGTGTGAAAGGAAAGTTGAAGTTTCCGAAAAACACTCGCTTTGCGAAGCACAACAATATCATCTCCTTGTCTCGTAAAGAGGACACATTGATTTGGCTAAATGAATATCTGTTTGAGCACCAGTACTTAGATATTCAAATCAAAAGGATTCAGACGAAAGTGGGCCTTTTGACCCACCGGCAATATCGTTTAACGCAGAAACTTGCATCATACAAAACGCATATTCCGAGTGCGGTGTTTGGAAGTGAAAAACTATTTCGGTCTCAATTTACAATCGATGAGTTTGTGTGTAACCATGACAAATGGAAAACATTCTTTTCCCGTGCTCGAAATAAACAACTCATTCTATCTGGCCGTAAAGATGCCAAACATGGGAATTTTGTGTTTCAGTATGTGATGGAGAAACAAGAATTATGGATGACGACAAGTACAGGGAAAACACTTATGTTTCCGGCTGTTATATTCCCGTATGGACAAGAAATCATTGAAGGAGTAATTACAAACCAATTACAGTGTAAAAATAAGAAAAAACAAAGTAAACCGATTGCGTGGTCTGTGGAAGACTATGGTTCGTATTATATTTTGAAATGTTTAGTCGATGTACCGGAAAATCCAAACACGAATTATAGTAAAGCAGATGGTGTTATTGGTGTAGATTGCAATCTCGAGCATTTTACGTGGGCAAATGTAACAAAGGATGGAAATTATAAAGGAAGTGGTTCCCTCCATTTTTCGATTCTAGGTAAATCCACCGGACAAATCACAAAGATCATCGAAGTGGAAGCCATTCGCTTAGTTGACTTAGCGGAGCGGTATAATAAGCCAATTGTCATCGAGAATTTAGATACCACACAATCAAAGACAGGTGATCGATACGGAAATAAGCGAGCAAATCGAATGAAGAGTATGTTCGCTTATGAGAAGATGACAAGTGCGATTCTCAGGCGTGCAGATAAAAGGGATGTGGCTGTCTTTCAAGTCAATCCTGCTTACACTTCGATTTCAGGTAAGATGAAATATATGCGGAAATTCGGTATCTCTATTCATCAATCTGCGGCTTTTACGATTGGTCGCCGTGGGCTGGGGTATACAGAAAAAGTGCCACAGGTACTTCAGCCTTATATTCCCAAGAAAGACGCCCATCACTGGAGCCATTGGCATCAATTAAACAATCGATTGGCTATTCGCACACACCATTTCTATCAGCTATACGATGTGGATCAGCCGAAAGAGGCCTTACAGATCGAGCGATTAGACGTATTTGAAAGTGAAAAGAAAAAGCTAACAAAATTGTTTGCATAAAGAAAAAAGAATACCTTGTCCCAGTCTCTTACACTTGTTACCAGAGTAGATAACAAGTCTAGGAACTGGATGCATGACAAAGTGTTCTACACCTCGATATAAGAAAAAAGTAGCTGTACCTGTTTTGCTTTCCACGGAAGATAGAATAGGTCGTCTTACATAAGGACACTACGGAACTTCTATATCGTTGTATCCTCTTTGTTGAACGAGAGGAAGTGTTTTGAAATAGTAGAATCCCCCGCCTCAAGCTCGTGTAGAGGTAGGTGGGGGTAGTTCAATGTATAGCTAATCGAATAGAAATAGGTCGTGGAACAGCACTTAGTGGCATTGAAAGTATCGATAAGTCTTTTGTTCAAAAATACAATAAAAGTGTGGTTTACTTTACTGAGCCGTTCGCTTTTCCAGAGGAATACGGCTATGTACTTACTGGAAATGCAGAAAAGGATGGGAAAGTTTTGCTGGTATTTTTTATTAGTGTTACTTGAAGAGTGGGATGAAATCACAGATACTTCGATGATCATAAGGGATTCCATTGATTTTTATATAAATTATCAAGATATCATTGGAGAAGAAGCAAGTGTAGACGAGATTGGTGAATTTTATCTTAATCACACAAAAAACTGTGATATGGAAAAGTATTATTGCTATCAGAGCCCAGCATTTCCTGGGGATTTAACAAAGAAACTATTTGAAAGAGTCATAAGAGCAGCAAATCATGAAGAACCATTAAAAATGGAGTTGATACCATCCTTATTATCAATTTGGACAGGAGAGAAAGTACCTGCTGATTATCATACGATAATTCGTAATGATAACTATAAAGATTTTGTAACCTATATAGATGCTATCTCGGAAAGAAGTTGGGAAAGAGGGCAAAAATATTTTTATGGATTTAAATTATCATAGTGGTTGAAATGATGGAATTCCTGTTTTTTATATTTTTTGGAAACATTAGGATAAGAGCAAAGGGGATATAGATGGATATGGCAGTATCATTAAGTTACAGGTGAAATGTAATTAATTCAAACGTAAATAGTGTTAACTATTTAAAAGAAATAAATTATAGGGGGCAACAATTAGATGACCGAAATTAAATGGGAGTATATAGATAACAAGATTACCGTTGAAGAAGTACTCAGCGTAATGAAGGAAATAAATTACGATATACCGAAGGATTATGCAGTTTGTGTTGCGGAAAATAATGGTGGTGTTGCAAAGCCAAGTCTATTTGATGTTGAAGGTGTAGAAAGAGTTTTTGGTTCGTTGCTTTCATATGATAAAAATGATGTGGAATTTATTTTAAAGGTTTACGATAATTATAAGGATACTTTACCTAAAGAACTTTTGCCGATAGGATTCGATCCAGCAGGAAACTTAATTTGTTTTGATTATAAAAATCATGAAGAGAATCCAATAGTCGTTTTTTGGGAGCATGAAGGTGCATGGGAAAAAGAAGAACTGACGGAGAGTGAAGGAATGACAGCAGAAGAGGCAGAGGAAGTGGCGAGGGAAAATGTATTTTATGTAGCTCAATCATTTACCGAATTTCTAAATAAATTATATGCTGATGAAGATGATGAATAAATTAGAGAAAGAAAAGAGTAATATGTGTAATGAAAAATATAATATTGAAATGAGATGGGTGGAACAATAAGTATGGCTATAGAAATGAAGCCAGAAATTAAAAAGGTTTTAGAAAAAATAAATTTTATTGATAGATATCAAGCGATGTCTAATCGATTTCGAGGGAATTCTAACGATTTAGATGATAGATTAGGAAGTTACAACATTCAAAAAGTGATAGAAGTACTGAAACATTTTGGATACGAGGCAACATTTGATTATAAAGAGAGATTTTTTAAAGTAGGAGTAGTTGATCATTCACCGCAATATATGATTTGGTTTAATATTAGTTTAGAACATGGAATGACAGAATTCATTTGGGTTGCTTATTATAATGGCGAAGTTCGATTAGGGAGTCCTTGGAGTATTTATCCGAGATTATTAATAAATCCAAGTATGAGAATAAAAATGCCTATTTTCCGTAGTTACGAAGAATTAGAAGAAATATTAAAAGAAGCTTTTGTACTCTATGAAGAGTTTAAGTGGGAGTTAATATCATTATATGAAAAAGAATAGGTAATGATTTTTGAAAACAGTTTTCGAGCGTTTCGTTTACGAATGGTTTCAATGAGGTGTAATTAAGCATCAAGAAAGGTGGTTTAATAAGGAATGAACGGTGAGGAATACAATGACTGGGTACAAGAGGTAGTTGATTTCTCAAAGGATTTTCAGTTTTCCTCTTTAACTAAAAAACTTTTGAATAAAATTTATATCATTACCGATATGCGACAAGCGGAATTTCTCGCTTATGAGGAAGTATATGGTGAGGATGAATACACGTGGACAGATATAAGGGAGCTAGAAAAAAGTAAAGTTCTAGGAGTATATTATAGGTTATCAGAAAGTGAAAGACCAAAGGAATTACATAATATGTTAGAGGTTATTGACGATCATGTAAGGCAGAGTTCAGTTAGAATGGATGGATTTTTCAATGATGTTGTAGCTGACCTCAATAATTGTTCTTTTAGCCGTGCTATCAATGGAAAAAATAACGACTTCTTTGAAACTATGTTTGAAATCTATAAAGCAGGTGGCTTTCCTTGTGGCTGGGATGGTGAGTACCCTGGTGATGGAAGAATTATCGCTTATTTTGAAAAGAGATAGTTAATACAAGCGAGTTATAAAGAAAGAGGATTCAACACATGAATCTTGTAAAATAAAGTAATCCCAAACTCCTCTAAACACGTGGATGTATTTAGGGGAGTTTTTATTATATGTTGACGCTGAGATAAAGTTTCAAAGTCAAAATATATCCATGCTTATTATCTTCAATGGGTTACAACTTTACATGTTAACAATATATACATAGGGTAAAAACAGAAAATTAATAATATATTGACCTCTTTATGGTTCATGCTATAAAATTGAAAGCGGTAACAAACGTTTTCTTTAGAATGTTTTCCATGATCTTTTGATATTTAGAGATATAATAAGGAATAAGTAAGTCTTTTTTTTGATATTTAATGCAAACGTTTTCGTTGATTTCTTATTCCTTTCTACCTTTAATTTTTCTATTAAAAGATCATTGAAATACATAAGTAAAACATTCAATACGGAGGTGTTATAAAAGCGATTTCTAGATTAACTTATGCAGTGTTACTCATAATGAATAGTTCGTAATATTTTAAGAAAGGGTGAATGGAGTGTATATTACAAAAAAATTAATAAACAAGACGTTTTTATTACTTACTGTAATTGCTATGCTATTATCTGGTTTTTCTTTTCAGAGTGTACAAGCAGAATCAAATACGAAAACAACTGAAATTATCGTTCATTATAAGGAGAAGTCTGGAAATACAAAAGACTGGAGTCTTTGGATGTGGACTGAAAATGCGAGTGGCAGGTCCTATGAATTTACTGGGGAAGATGAGTTTGGTAAGTATGCTAAGGTAAAGATTGATGGTAACTATAATCGTGTAGGATTTATAGTTCGTACGAATGAATGGGAAAAAGATGGTGGTGATCGTTGGATTGAAAATATTAAGGATGGCCGTGCTGAAGTATGGGTTCTTTCTGGCGATGATAAAGTATACGATTCTAAACCTTCTTCTGAACTTTCTATTCAGAAGGCCACTATTGATAGTTTCAATGAAATCACTATAACTACCAATGCTCCATTCAATATTAAGGAGCAAAAAATTGAAATTGAGGGCGTTAACATTGAGAAAGTTAGTCCTTATGATACAAATAATGGAGATATTACCAATAAGGTCAAAATCATTACAGAAAAGAATCTTGATTTTAAAAAAACATACAAAATCAAAATGGGAAATTCCATTGAAGCTAATACTGAAATTGGTAAAGTAATTCGTAGCGAGGAATTTGATCATTTATTTTATTATGATGGTAATGATTTAGGTAATATATATACGCCACAGGAAACCAAGTTTCGTTTGTGGGCTCCCACTGCGAGCGAGGCAAAATTGGTTACTTATAAAAAATGGAATGATGAAAAAGGTACTGAAATAAGCATGGATCAAGGTGAAAAAGGAACTTGGACTGCAAAACTTACAGGTAATCAAAAAGGCCTTTTTTATACATATAAGGTGAAGATTGGGGACAAATGGATTGAGGCCGTTGATCCATATGTGCGTGCTGCTTCTGTGAATGGTGATAAAGGTGCAGTCGTTGATTTAAAAGAAACAAATCCGAAAAATTGGAAAGGGAACAAAAAGCCGAAATTTAAAAATCCGGAAGATGCTATTATTTATGAGTTGCAAGTACGTGATCTTTCCATTCAACCTGAAAGTGGTATTAAAAATAAAGGAAAATATCTTGGTGTAACAGAAAAAGGAACGAGAGGACCAGAAGGTGTAAAAACAGGTCTTGATCATATTAAAGATCTAGGTGTTACTCATGTCCAGTTTTTACCGATATTTGATTATGCTTCAGTCAATGAAGAAAATCTAAATGAACCGCAATATAACTGGGGATATGATCCGAAAAATTATAATGTACCAGAAGGCTCGTATTCTACTAATCCTTATGAGCCGACTGTTCGAATTACTGAATTAAAGCAGATGATTCAAACACTACATGATAATAATCTTCGTGTTGTGATGGACGTTGTATATAATCATATGTACAATGCAGCTGAGTCTAATTTCCACAAGTTAGTTCCAGGTTATTATTATCGTTACAATGAGGATGGTTCACTTGCAAATGGAACTGGAGTAGGGAATGATACGGCTTCTGAACGAAAGATGATGAGGAAATTTATGATAGATTCCGTCGTGTATTGGGCAAAAGAATATAATTTAGATGGATTCCGTTTTGACTTGATGGGTATTCATGATGTCGAAACAATGAATGCGATACGTAAAGCCGTTAATCAAATTGATCCTTCTATTATCCTTCATGGAGAAGGATGGGATTTAAATACTCCTCTTGCGCCTGAGTTGAAAGCAAATCAAAAAAATGCGGAGAAAATGAAAGGAATCGCTCATTTTAATGACGATATTCGTGATGGATTGAAAGGCAGTGTATTTGGGGATAAGGATAATGGTTTTGTGAACGGAAAACAAAACATGGAAGAACGTATTAAAAAAGGAATTACGGCTGGTATTGACTATGATAGAAAAGTGTATACTTATCAGGATCCTGAGCAGGTTCTGACATATGTTGAAGCACATGACAACCATACATTATGGGATAAGCTTGAGTTGACTAATCCTGGCGACAGTGAAGAAGTACGTAAACAAATGCACAAGTTGTCTTCTTCCATCATATTGACATCGCAAGGGGTTCCATTCTTGCATGCAGGGCAAGAGTTCATGCGTACAAAATATGGTGACCATAATAGCTACAAATCTCCTGATTCTATTAACCAGATGGATTGGGTGCGCCGTGCAGCATTTGATAAAGAAGTAGATTATATGAAAGGTTTAATAGAGTTACGTAACAATTATTCAGCTTTTCGTATGACAACTGCAGAACAAATTAAAAAGCATCTAGCGTTCATTGATGCGCCAAAAAATGTTGTAGCTTATACAATAGATGGTAAAGCAAATGGTAATAAAAACGAATATTTTGTTGTAGCTCACAATGCGAATAGAGAAGCTGTGGAAATAACTCTTCCATCAAAAGGTCCTTGGAAAGTGCTAGTAGATGGTGAACGTGCAGGAAGTAAAGTGCTTTATGTTTTCCATGATAATAAGATTAAGGTTCCTGCATTAAGTTCATTTGTTTTAAAAACAGAGAAACCAATCAAATAAGAATAGATGATGTAAAAGGAAATCTTGTTTGAAAAATCCACTAACCATATCGGGAGTGCAACAGGTTCCTTGCTATAAACTATAAAGTAAAAGATAGAAATACTCATCTTCCTATTAATAAATTAATTCCCAAATATGATAATATATATATTATGGAAAAAAGATGGCAGAATTGTAGAAAATATACTAGATTGAAAAGTGAGAAGTTTAGTATTAGACGAACAAAAGTTTAAGGGGAGTTTAAAATGAGTATAAAAGTAATAAGGGCAACAGGAATGATGGGCGGAGCTACAAGAGTGGCTTTAAAGGTAGATAATGAGGTTATAATGAAATTAGAAAATAATGAAGAGTACACGCTCCCTTCTGATGTAAAAGAAGCGAAGTTAAAAGCAAATCAATTATTTTTTGGAAGTAAAGAAAAGCAAGTGAAAAGTGGCGATATAGTCGAAATTAAGATTAATAGTATAGCCATGATATTGTATATGGTATCGTTAATAGCAGTATTATTTGGTTCAAAGATTGATCCTAATGTTATTTGGTTTGGTGTAATCGGCTCTTTGGTATCGCTTGTCTATTCAATAAATAATTGGTTCACATTAGAAGTTAAATAATAGGAAACAGCAGAGATTTTAAAAACTCTGCTGTTTTTTACATCATAATTGTTTGAATTGTGTTGCGTAGTCTAATAACTAGTGAGTATCTATGTCTAAACAACTACTTCAAAATTAACACCTAATGGAGGGATTTGAAATGGAAGACTGGGAATACAATGAATTGTTTGAAGCTATTAATGAAGCCTATAATGATTTTTTAGCTTTAAATAGAGGATATAAATATGCAATAGCAAGGGCTGCTAATGAATATATAAATCTAGGGAAAATAGAAGACGTTATTGCTGATACAGCTGTAGGTGAAATACTGTTAACTCATGACAAAGTTTTTATTGGATACATTGAAGGTATAACAAAGAGATTAAGCAAGTTTAATCCACTAGACGCAGTGGGGGAATTAACGCAAGAAGAAATAAGAGATTTATCTAATAGAATACATAAAGTATTGGAAGGTCTTGAAGAAGTGGAGATTGATTATAATCCTTCAGCAGAATAACAAGATCTATTCTCTTTCGTGCTCAAGAGGAAGTATTTGAAGGTAAACGGGTAGGAGAGAAGCTTTATCTTTGTTTTGCTCAAAATAAATGAGAAAGCGGGAATTTGAGTGGAGAGCTATTTTATTAAGATAGATGGGTTTGAATATCCAGAAGCATATAGAAAAGCAATTGAATTACACTTAGTGGATTTTGATTTATGGTATATGATGGAATCAGCACAAGCAACTAGACGCTTTCTTGATTTGAAAGAAAGGTATCCAAATAGAAAATTAGTTCCTTTTGCTAGAAGAGATGATAATGATGATATTGCCTGCTTTGAATTTGGAAAAGGACAAAAGGTTCAAGTGATTCATGACTTCGCTAGGGAAGGGTTTGAACAGAGGAAGGAATTCGGTGATTTTTGGGAGTGGCTTGAATTCACGATTAAGGAAATGATTATTTTTAATCGAATGGAAGAGGAGTAATATTGCTAGACGAAAAGCTTGTATGGGAGGAAAGGTTTAAATTGATGAACCCCAATGAATTTCTAAAAAGATGGAACCAAAAAGTATATCCACTTGTTCATTATGAAGAAGATAAACTCAAAAATTTAGATATCCCTGTGGCATGTAAATATTTTTTATTAAAATCTGGATTACCTGAATCTGCAGCTCCATTTTTAAATTTTGAATCAACAAAAAATGGAAGCTTATTAACCTTAAAGGAAAAATATAATGTAGATGCAAGTTATGAGAGGAATACATATTTAGGGTTTACAGGTGAAGGAAATATTTTATCCATGAAAGTTCCTTCAGGGATGGTCGTATGTATAGATCATGAAAAAATGGAAGAAGTATATGTAAATCAATCCATCCCACAATTAGCAGAATGCATGTTGGAATATAGTGAGTTTATAAAGAGAATAAAAGAAGTGAATGGTAGACATGCATATTTGAATAGAGAATATAAGAAGGAAGATTTAGAAGTTATGATAGAAAAATTCATTGAAATTGATAAGGATTGTCTAAATCATAATACTTTTTGGAATGAAGAAATAAATCCTTTTCATAAAGATTAGAACTTATAAAGATGAAGAGGAATATGTAGGAGTAAATGATGAGAATGAAAAAAGGAAAGAGGTATTTAGATGATTTCACCTAAAGAATTTTGTGATAAATGGAATGAAAAAAGAGACGGGCCAGTGAACAAATTAGATCGAGATATGTTACAGCACACAAATTTATCTAGTGATACAAGAAGGTTTTTAAGCGAAGTCGGTCTTCCGGCATCGGCTGCTCCATTTATAGAGTTTGATAACGCAACTGAACCGATGCAGAATGTAAACCAAAAATTTGGCATGCCAATAGATTACCAATCTTATTGGTTTATAGGAACAACTGGTTCTGGCGATCCTCTTTGTATTGATGAGAGAACAAATAAGGTAGTCTATTTACATCACGACAACAACTATGAAGAAATCTTCATTAATTCTTCCATCCATCAATTTGCAGAAAGCCTTCTATTATTTTCTAAGTTAATTGATGAAGCGATTCACATAAATGGTGAATTTGCTTTTTTAGATAATGAAATTCCAGAATCAGTGCGTATCTGGTTTGAAAATGAAGTAAGGCGTATTGATCCTAAGGCTGTGGAAAAGAATACGTTTTGGTTTGAGGAGCTTGAAAACCTTACTGAATGACAGAGTGTATTTTATCATTTTAACCGAGAAGACCCTCTCCTCTAAACGAAGCGTAGGTGGGGGTAGTTCAATGATGATGTACTTTATTTTTATGGCACCTATTGGGCTTGCATAAATGATGATTCTCTATATGTTTTTCTCTGGATTTTCAGATGAAGCCCTGTTATTTTGAAAAGAAAATCAAAGAAAGTAAGGCATATAAAAATGATTAATCAACTTAAAATCTTAAATCCTCAAGCACTTATAAGTATTTTTGGAATGATATCAGAGTTTGAACAATCAGAGTTATTAGATGTTCAGCTTAGAAGAGATGGTCCGACCTTAGTTATCCGACTCATGACAAAGGAACCTGTTGAAAATAAACCGAAGCGATGGAATAAATGGGATGTAATTTATATAGAAATTTCATTCTTTTGTATTCAAGATTTAATAATCAAAGATATAGGAACAGACAATATAATTCATCAATTTGAAATAAATGCTATTGAAGAAGAAGGGCAATTAAAAATTAAGTGTAGAAATCAGATGCAAGTTGAATGCTTATTTGGTTGGGCAAAAATAGAGAAAATAACCCCTGGTTTAATAGGACTACACTGACCTAGTTTTAGTAGCTAATTTTAAGAACACCTACTTTTTATAAAATGTAACATTTGAGGAGGGCCGCTGCGTGGCTATATATTCTGTCATTCTTGAATCAAGTATTAAAAGTCGCTTATTAATGAAAATAAAAAACTATACAAATTGCTCTTTATCTGAAATTCAATCCAACATAAAAAATAAATATCCGGTAATGGCTGTTAACCGTCGGAATTCAGAAGAAATGGAGAAAATGAAGAATTTAATTGAAGAACTGTCTTCAAATAAGCTTCAATTTAGGCTTTTTAAGCAAGCTAATGAGGAGATTAGAGAGGTAACAGTTGCAATGTTTACAAATGGTATGGAAACTTCCAGGAAGATTGCAAAACAAAGGGAGCGTTTGGATGCATTATTAATAGAAGAGGACGATGACGAATAGATGAGTGATCTAGCAATGGGTGAGGAGAATTCAAAATAAAACTACCCCTAATAAACGAGTAAGAATGAATAAAGGAGGGTTAATATCGAAAATCCAGGCGTAATCTCTCTATGGCTAGGGAATATCAAGAGTAAAGAAATGCTGCAAAAGTATGTGGAAATAAAGTTCGATGAACAGGGAGATAGAATCCCATCACAATTCATGAGAGATTTCCAAATTGATTTTATCGATTACAATGAAGACCTATTGGAAATCACATTTATTGATATTTCAACTACATCTTTACAGTTGTTATTAGAAGGCGCATCTTATTATGAAAAGATTATATCTCAATTCACAGATTATTATGGGGAACGTATGTTAGAGAGTTATAATGCAGTGATCAGAGTGTATGATTTTGAATATAGCGAAGCGAATGCTGTTGAAAATAGAAATATAGTTTTTGCTGGTGCAGTTGTTTATGAAGAGTGGGAAGAATAATGTTGGTGAATGTATTTTATGATCAAAGTATACTGCGATTATAATGTGATGAAAAGTTGAATGACAAGTTACAAGAGGTGACTGAAAGGTGCTTATATTCAAGACTATAAAAACAGTGGGTTATCAAAAGCTACTTGGTGTCAAAAACAGCACCTACCGGTTCATCGGCTATATTACTGGTTGAAAAAATTCTCACCTCGAAAACAACACCTTCATTTCCTCTATTTAATTTTTTGAAAAGGATATATTTTCCTGAATATCATAATACATTATAGAAAAATGCCGAGAGGGGTGTATGTGATGGGTTTCCCGCCTCAACAACAAAGTAAACCTGGCATTGAATCATTAATGATACCCAGACCTATATTTGATAACCCCAATTACAAACCAGCCGGTAAGCTTATAAATAAGGTAGCGCTTATAACTGGTGGGGACAGTGGGATTGGGAGAGCTGTCGCTGTAGCCTTCGCGAAAGAGGGTGCAGATATAGCAATCTCATACCTAAATGAGCACAGCGATGCCAAAGAAACGGAGTTCTATGTCAAAAAGTACGGCCGTAGTTGCATTACCATTCCAGGTGATATTGGGTATGAGCAGCATTGCCAACAAGCAGTAATGCAAACAATTCACCAATTTGGCCGTATTGACATTTTGGTGAATAATGCCGGTGTACTATACATAAGGAACAGTCTACTTGATGTAGATTCGAACCAACGAGCAAGTACCTTTCACACAAATGTTTTTTCTCAGTTTATTTTTACGAAAGCTGCTTTGCCATACATGAATTCAGGGAGCTCCATAATAAATACAACATCCCTTAGTGCCTATCATGGAGATCAAGATGCAATTGACTACTCGGCATCTAAAGGGGCTATTGTTTCATTTACACGTTCGCTGTCATTGTCACTGGCATCGCAAGGGATTCGAGTTAATGGTGTGGCCCCAGGACCAATTTGGACTCCATTAATTCCATCTTCCTTACCTTCAGAATGGCTTGCCACATTTGGAGACCATGTTCCTATGAAGCGAGCCGGTCAACCGTTTGAAGTGGCACCTGCTTATGTATTCTTGGCCTCCGATGATGCATCTTACATATCAGGGCAAATTCTGCACGTGAATGGTGGGGAAATTGTAAACGGCTAAATACTTACAAAATTAATATTAATTGTTATTATTCAAACTGGGTATTTCCCTTTTACCTTATATTCATTCAACTCTCTTTTCTTCTTCATAAAGAGTAAATATCCCATTTGAAACATGATGGAAGACCAGATTAGAATGGTAATCAATTGCCCATACAAATGGCATTCTAACCGTTCTCTTCTATGTGTTTAAAGTTAATATTTTGTTTCTTTTGATTAGCTAACTTACTTAAAGTGGCGTATCAAATATCTGTTAATCTTGATAATTCTCGTAAGGAAATTCCTTTACGGCAAAAAAGAAGACAAAATGGAAGGGGGGGTCTAATGAAAAGTACTTCAAGAGAAAAAGAAATATTGTCATCATGTTAATGCTAGCAGCTGTTGTAGGGGTTTTTTACCACTGTTTATGTACAAAGCAATAACAGGTGAAAATGAAGTGTACAAATATCATTGCTAATCAGCTTTATAAGTTAATAGAAGAAATCATCCGAAGCACTGGTGTAACGCAAGGTGATTTCAACAATAATACTAGATAGAAAGAATACATAGAAGAAGTATGCAAGAAAACAGGGGAAGAGTTAACGAAGTATATAGAAGCGAAAAATAAAGAGCATAAAGTCGAAAAACTAGCAGATTTATATTGCTTTCTTATTGTTCTTTGTTTTATGTTGGTTCGAGTCTAGCTTGAAGTATACAATTTAAACAGGTAGGAGGAAAAATTGAAAGAAATGGACAAGTAATTCAAGAATGGGGTCCAATTGATTATAGTTTCAAATCTCAATTGAGTAAAGTGGAAGTGGCAGCTAATAGATCAAAATTTCAAGATGAAGCCCAAATAAATGAGGATGAGATAGAAGAAGCTGATTTATGTCCTACAATTCAAGAAGAATCATATAGCAAATTCATCGCTGATATAAATAGACTAACACAAGAAGCTGAACAAGCTATATTCGAATATTATCAAGAAGAATGTTTAGAGTATAGAGCTATGTTAGGGGGTGAGTCTGCTGATGAAATAGCACCAATTATAACAACTACCCAACAATTAGGGAAATTGGTTGATCTTATTGGCCTTACTATTTTACCTGATTTTGAAGATGGAGTTAGAAGGGTAGGATTAGTATTCAATTGTACATGGGAAGAGGACGGCGTTGGTGTAAGATTTGAAAATGAAGAAGTTGCTAAAGTTGGTTATCAAGATATTGTTATTTAAACTGTAGGACGAGAAAACTTACATATTAATAAAGTGAAACTAAAACGTATTTTATGTAGGTTTCACTTTATATGATGAATTGAAATCCCAAGTGAACGAAATGTCTCTAGGGATTTTGTGCTTATTAGACAAAAATAAATATAAGATGGAAATATAGTACAATAAATGTAATATAAAGTTTAATTGAAATAGAAAGAATAGTAAGTTGATTTGATCGATTTGAAAGCTGGAATGATGTGTATCATACAGATAATGCAGTAGAATTATTTCAAGCTTTTGTTACAGTGGCCGAAGAAGATGATTTTTACTATACATGTGGTATGCATTGCTTTGGGCTACCGGATGTAATTACTTTTAAAGATCAAGTAACTCCGTAATATGCTCAAGAATTAATGAACGTTTTTTGTCTGTATAATCTCATTGAAAATCCTAGCTTAACGGACTATTCTACATTCAGCTTAGATGAAGAAAACCCTCATTTCATATTGCAACATACGGAGTGTAAACATTTTTCAGAAGATGAATTGTTTTATAATCAGTATGGTATTTGGGCGTTAGTAAAAAAATAGTAGTATAAAATTTGTTGTGATAGGAATAGATGGTGCAGGAAATCCGATTTATTGTAAATCACTAACTGTAGAAATGATGAGAGTTGATATGGATACAGGTGAATAAGAATGGAGTGCTTCTAATTTAGGGGCATATTTACATAGGCATTTACTGAAGAGATACAAATCCATTTTTGATGAAAGATTTGTAGGGGGAAAATTAAGTGAAGTAAAGGGGAATATGCGTGTCTATTAAGAATGCAATGCAACAATACTTTAGGTTAAGAATAAAATTAGCGCACGAAGGTTTAGAGTTTCTATTAAAAACACCAGTTCTTGAAGAAGTGAATCCTATTCTTTATGATGGGGAAATAAATGAGGAAGGTTATATTCTATGGAAACCAGTAGAAAAAAATATCGTACACGACTTTATTCATTTAGAACAAGAAATGGATATTCACTTTCATCAAACGGTTATTATGTACTTTAATTCCTATTGGTTTGCTAAATTAAATGGTTTTTATAAAAATTATTATATTGAATTAGAAGCGGTATTGCCGAATATTGAATTGAATTCATTTGAAGAACAGTTAAAGGGCTATAAGGAGAACCACCAAGAGAGATTAAAACATATCCCAATAGGTATTGAAGGTAACGGGATGTTAGTTGTAATTGACAATGAGGATGGAAAAGTTAAATTAGAAGATTATGAAAGAGGTTCATTTGAAACCATTTCAGAGAGCATACAAGAATTGATTTCAAATTTACGTTTGAAGAGGTGATAGTCAGTACAAGTTTAAAGGAACTCATATCTCGATTAAGCTTCCGATGAATTTAGTAGTGTTTTGCTGGCTTTATATCTGTTAATTGGTGTGTATTGTTATAGAAAGTAAAGGGGCGTATTTATATGACAATCCGGTTTTGTAAGGAAGCAGTTGCATACTTAAAACCAATAGTAAAAGAGGATCTTGATGAAGAGTGTTTTACTTTATCTGAAGAAAGTAGTTTTGTCCATACATTTTTTAATGAAGATTTAATGATTACCTTTTTAGCTGAAAATGATCAAAACGATTATTTTCAATATGTTCAAAATAAGCATATATCAGGAGAAGGATTGGATGAGGAACAGTTATTAGAAATCGGGATCAATAATCTTTATAAATTAGCAGATGAAAAAGAACTACGGGTTCACACGCTATCGGAAGGGTGCTTTGCTTTAATTCTTGACGGGAATTTCGAAGCTAGCTTAATTGTTTTAGACGACTTATGGGATCACTCATTAAAAGAATTCGTATCAAATGGATATGCAGTTGCGATACCAGCGAGAGATATTCTTGTTTTTTGTGATTGTAATGCTAGTAACGGAATTGAAAAAATGAAAAGTATAATAGAAAAGGTTTGGGAAGACGGAGATCATTTACTTATTGATAAAATTTTGCTGAGAAGTGAGGGGAAATGGAGCTATTTATAGCCATCCAAAATATTCAAAAATAAAGTTGTACTTATTCTAATAGAGTGAGTATTTGGGATGAAAACGAAGTGCTTGTGAAAAGAGGGAGGAAATAGGTGGAAAAGTTTATTAAGAAGATAGGGGATAAAACTTTCATTGCTCAGGCAGAAAAGATCTTTGCAGTGCAGGTAGAAGGGTTATTTCATTTTTTAACTGAAGTAGAAAATGATCGTTTAATAGATGGATTTTCTATACAAGTTGGTTGGTCGATTTATTTTCTTGATAAAAGGGAAGATGGGTATCATATTATCATACATGATTATACGAAGAATCCATTTGAAGATATGACAGATGATTTGACGATTTCTTTATGGATATTATTAACACAAGTGAGTTTTTTAAAACCATTAACAATTGAAGGGGAATTGCTGCGTTTTTGTGACAAAATTGTTGCTGCTAAAAATGTACTGGAGTTAGATAATATTTATTTGGAAAGAACAAAGGGGTGTGAAAAAGGTGACTCCGGTTGGTATATAGGTCCTGTTAATGATGAGCATAATGCAGAAGAGTACGAAGCGCTTTATGCATATGAATTACTAAAATTGAGACCTTCTCTTATTCGAGTTTTGACATTGCCTTTTGAATATCTTGTAATCTTTGAAAAAGATGAATTGAAAGCAGTTGTAAATGAACGCAATGTTAACATTATGTTTTAAACGTTCAAGAAGGAATAGAAGTACCACCTTTAGTTCCACATCAAATGAGAAATGAATCCGAAGGCGATGTAGAATTTTTGGTAATATCTCAACCTAACAGTAAAGGTGACAGGGTTTTAACAGACAAATAAAATGGGTTGGTTTATTGTGCTATCGGGTACGATTGTTGAGTAACATAGGAGAAAATGTTCAAACTTTTTTATAAAAATCACATCTATATCAAAACTGTTGAATCTATTTTGATAGCTCCTTTTTCAAAATGGATTCTTTTTCTAGTTGAGCAGTTTAGTTGAAAAAGAAAATCAAATCGTATAGCATACAAAAAAGAAAGCAAACTAAAATCGTGGGTGCCGATAATGAAAAAATACTACTCCGCTATCTTTATATAGCGTATTTATTATAGTTGGCATCCTTGAAGGAATCACTAAATCATACTACAAGGGCGGTGAAAAAATGGCTAAAAATAAGAATAATCAATTGAAGAATAATAAAAATGTTCTACCAAAAGCAGATGTAGAATTTGCGGGAGAAAACGGACTTGAAAAAATAGCATTAAGAGCTCAAAAAAAATCAAAATAAGTAAACAATATGGGGCAATAAATCTGTCCCTCAAAATTAACCTGATGTTTTTTAGGGATACTAAAAGTAGATCGTCATAAGGCGGTCTTTTTATTGTTTTCCGACAGAAGACTCCTTTTTCAAAAATTAAACTCTGAAAGAGACTTTATTTATAGAACATTATCAAATCAATATAATTTCATATTAATTTGACCTCAAAAACGCTATTCTTTTTGTAGAAATAAACAGAAAGGAAGGCGTTTTTATTGTATATTTTAGAGTTACTTTATGTTTACGTTTAGAACATGTTAAAATAACCACGTATGCAAACTATAAAAAGAGAATAAGGGAGTCATGAGCTTGAAGAAGGCATTGAAAGGTTTATTATGGGGGACAGGCTCGATATTTGGTGCTTTCGCGGCATTTATTACGTATGTGGTAATTACGGATGTGAAGCATAAGGATGTTGAGAAGTTGAAGGTGGCAAATAATAACGAGCGCGTTCTTAAAGTTGGGGAAGAGTTTAAGGCGACAACGTTTAATATTGGCTACGGCGGTTTAGATAAGGATCAAGATTTCTTCTTAGACGGAGGGACGGGTTCGCGCTCTAGTAGTAAAGAGCAAACAGAAAAGAATATCAGCAATATGCTGTCTTTCTTACAAAAGGAAGATTCTGATTTTATTTTAGTGCAAGAGATGGATGAGAAGTCACTTCGTTCATTTGATGTGAATCAGTATAAGGCGTTTCAAGATGGACTGAAAGATCATGCGTCTACGTTTGGTTATAACTTTAATGCGCAGTGGGTGCCGGTGCCAATTAAGAAGCCGCACGGATATACGAACAGTGGACTTAGTTCGTTCTCAAAATATAAAGTAGAAGAAGTGACGAGATATCAGCTTCCTGGAAGAGAGATGTGGCTTCGTCAATTATTCGAATTAGATCGAGCGATTGTTGAGCATAAGGTTCCAGTTGATAACGGAAAATATTTACGAATGGTGAACGTTCATTTATCTGCATATGATAAGGGCGGAAACATTCGAAAGCAACAAGTTGAGTTTTTGAAAGAGTATATGAATAAGCATTACAAAAATGGCGATTATATCGTGCTTGGCGGAGACTGGAATCAGCTATTATCTGATGTGCAGTTAAAAGATCCGAAGTTTAAAGAAGAATGGCCAGAGTGGTTAGTACAGCTACCAGAAGATTTCACTGATGGTGGGTTCCAGTGGGCTGTTGATGATACTGTTTGGACAGTTCGTGATAATGTGAAGAGTTATGTCGAAGATGAGAACTTTGTTACGATTATCGATGGATTTTTAGTGTCTCCAAATGTGGAGATTGTGAGCGTACAAGGGCATGATTTGAAGTTTGAAAACAGTGATCATAACCCGGTTAGCGCAGTGTTGAAGTTAAAATAGTAGGGGAAGACAACGGAATGGTTCAAGAGAGAATGTGTGCAAGAAGAGTGTAAGCATATGTTGTCTGAAGTCTTATCCAATGTAAATAATCTCGGCTCGTTCATTCCATTAATGGATGAATGACAGAAATTGCAACGCATCAAGGAAACTTCCAAGTAAAGAAGACAAATATTGTCCAAGATGTGAAATATGCTTCGGATGTTATTCAAGAAACTTCCGCGGCAACAGAGGGAATATTAGCGAGTATAGAAGAAGAGATGCAATAATGGCTCTATTGAAACGTTTGATACTTTGAGCAGCTAGAGGGAATTTTAAGAAAGTAAAAGTGAAATGCTATCCTTTAAAAAAGAAGCCGCTGAAAAAGCAGGAATATCACGAATGACTCTCTATCGAAAAGCAAACTCAAATATATAAATCACGAACCTCGTTGACATCCAACGAGGTTTTACTTTTATTACTATCTACTTTGCGTGTGGTGTCAGCCTCGCTGGTACTCTCCCATCGCTATCAAGCTAAGATTTTACAGTACCCCCAAAACACAAATTTCATCTCAATTTTTTGTTTTATATGTTTCATTAAAAAAATGTTTTAGACTATAGAATAAAGTAGTAGACTGTTAAAAAATAGTTGTAGACTGAAAAGGTGTTTTCAATATGTGAAAACACCTTTTGCTAACATAGATTCCGCTATTGAGTAAGATAGTTCGCGATAAGAATGATAAAAAGTAAATAGCGCTCTACATATCAAAGTGTAAAGGTTCTCTATAATTTGAAAGAATACATACAGATCGAATAGGTGGTAAAACATTAACCTTAAAACCATAATAGGCGTTATAAGCAAATGCTGGAATGTTATAATTTAGGGGAATATAGTTTCATAGTTATACACATATAGAGGTGAGTATATGACGAATTGTTATTTTGAGTTTGTAATACATAAAGAGGCCCGTTTTCATAGGCTAAGAGAATTTTTTTACAAGCTTAAGGAAGAAAAAGAAAAGGAGATGATAAATTCTAGTGATTCTATGTGGCTAGATTATTTTGAAGAAGATGCATTAAAACAGTTTTGGTGGCCGACGGAAGAAGAATTACGTAACTACCAGATGTTATGGGAACAAACTCCCATAGAAAAACGTTTAACAGATCCTAAGCTTACGACCCCATGGGATTTTGAATCTATGATCGATGCGTTTGCTTGTGGGGAATATGAACTAATATCTTGTGAAAAGGTATCAAACAATATGGGAAGAATTGAATTTTATCCCTATGGATGGCCATATGGCGGGAGCGATGTGTTTAGAGCGTTGATTGAGTATAGTGGATTCAAAATTATCGATGAGAGCGTATAGGATTTACGATCTTTAAAGGTATAGTGATAGATATGGAATAGAATAAATCATAAAAAGAAACTACAGAAGGGATGAGAAAATATGTCCAATTACTTAAGGTCGGAATTTATCGAAAATGCAGGCGGCTGTATCGTATCGAAAAATATTTTAGATGGAAATGGAAAATTGAAATGGTTGGTTAGAGATGAATCTGTAAATAGTGTTGATAATGGATGGAGATTTTTTTCGGATATTGATGATGACGATTATGTAAACGATCCGAATAATTTAGTAGTATGCGATTTTAATACGGTAGCCCAAATTGAACCTGCTATTTTAGCGATTTATTTCTTTCCGGTCGGAAGTGATTTACAGTTAGTTGTAGAGGATGGAAAGCGTTATTTTGTTGATAATATAACGGAAGAAGTTGTAGATTTTTTGTATCATTAAAATAACATACATAACTAGAAAAGTATTTCATAGGGAAGCAAAAATTGGCTTCTATTAATAGTAAGATGAAATTTGATATAAGAAAAGGAATAATTTTTAGGTAGTGAATGAAGGAAAGAATAAATGGTTTGGGAGAAGTAAAAAATGAAAGAAGAAATGAAGCAGTATTTTCATATATTACTTAAAGAGTGGAAAGATTTTAATGATTCATTACCAAAATCTCCATGGATAGAAGAAGCAGATTCTTTTATATATGAAGGGGAACCAGATGCAGAGGAATACGTCTTCTGGAAGCCTATAGAAAAAGATGTGCTTCATGATTTTTCAGTTATAGAAAAGAAATTAGCAATACAATTACATCATTCGATTAAAGAATACTATAATTCTTACTGTTTTTTTGACTTAGCTGGAAGTTATTTAGAGTATAACCTGGAGCTAAATCCTGTTATACCGGGAATTGAACTCCGAGACTTTTATATCACTTTACAAGGCTATAAAAAATCGCACCATAATGAGTTAAAGAATATTCCTATAGGTATGGAGTGTAATGGGCTTTTAGTTGTTGTAGATAATGAAAATGGACAGGTGAAGATAGAAGATTATGAAAAAGGCAGTCTTGAAGTGATTAGTAATAGTTTAGCAGAACTTATTTCAATGCTCTAATGAAAGTATATAATATAGGGTTCAATTTGAAATATAAGTTAAGAGATAATGAATATGAGTAAATTATTATTAGAAAAAATAGAATTAGTCAAAGATATTTTAGGTGATGATTCATTTAGTTTGGTTATTGGTGAAATTGTGGAGGCAGAAAACCAAATAGATGAAAAATTAGAAGATAATATTTTAATAGTATTCCAACAGAAGTCCCCTTCCTCAAGCGCGTGCAGGACATAGTCCAGTGGTAGGGAGGGGATGAATGTTGGTCATGCACAGCACGAAGTTTTCGTTTCCTTTTTTGTAACTTCATGTATACTAGTAGTGAAGGGGAACGTATATTCGTTTATTTGTTTTTAGGAATTTGAAACACTACAATGAAAAAAGAGGAAGGTGATGAGAATGTTGCTGAGCCAAAAATATGAAATTTTCCCAACGAAAGTACAGAAAGAAATGTTAGAACGTTGGCTGCAATATTGTCGTCAAACCTATAACTCTGCTCTTTTAGATAAACAGAGAAAATATAAAGAAAATAAGCAATTGTATACACGTTCTGACATGCAAAAGCAACAAGTAATTGATAAGAAGAGATATTCTTTTCTGAAAGAAGTGCCATCACAGCCCTTACAAGAAGTATTTTTACGACTCAAAAAGGCATATGATGGCTTTTTGAGTGGGGATACAAACTATCCCAAATTGAAAACGTATAAAGACTATAATAGTCTCACTTTCCCTCAATTTGGATTCAAATCGAATGGGAAACACCGCTTTGCGATGTCATTTGCAGATAACGGAAATTTATATAACAAACAATTAGGAGAAATAGAGATTCATATGCATCGGCCGATAGAAGGAGCGATCAAACAGTTGATTCTGAAACGCCAATCGAAGAGATGGTACGCTATTTTTAGTGTCGAAAGACAAGTGGTACCTTCCTCTATTGTTATGGAAAATGCGATTGGTATAGATGTAGGACTTAATAAATACGCTGTTCTTTCCAATGGAGTGGTATTTGAAAATCCAAGGTTTCTGCTACAAAAAGAAAAACGACTGAGGAAAGCACAGCGTAACCTTTCGAAGAAAAAGAAGGACTCTGCGAACTATAAGAAGCAAGTAGAACGAATTCAGGTCCTTCATGAAAAGTTAGCGAATCAAAGAAAAGATTTTTTGCATAAATTAAGTTTTCACCTTACGCAAATGTATTCGGTGATTTGTATAGAGAATCTCGATATCCGAAGCATGGTTCGGAATCGAAACGTATCAAAGTCGATTTCTGATGCAGGCTGGGGCGCTTTTCGCAAGATGCTTATGTATAAGTGCGAAAAAATTGGAGGTCTTCTTGTGAAAGTAGATCCGGCATACACATCACAAGATTGCTCGAGCTGCGGGAATCGCGTGAAGAAATCCCTATCGATTCGGACACATATTTGTCCAACGTGTGGAACAGTATTAGATAGGGACCATAATGCAAGTCTAAACATTTTGTGCAAAGGGTTAGAACAATTACTTGTGAGAACGACAGAAGACTGAAACTGTAGGGCAAGGTTGTGTCCAAACAGTATAAACGACGCCTGTGGAGAGTATGTAAGTCTGCTTGGAAATCCCAAACAGCAGCACTCTATGAAACAGGAAGCCCCTTCTTCAAACAACTCGTAAGAGTGTTAAGGAGGGGTCATTCACAAGATTATTATTTTATTACAAGAAAATACAAAATATTGAATGGTGGAGTAATTACTATATACGGCCATCAAAAACTTGAAAGTATTCAGTTTTATGTGGAAGATATGCCAGATAGAGATGATAAATGGATTTGTATAGGGACAGTAGAAAAGTATCCATTATTTATTAATAAAATTGATGGAGAAGTATCTTGTTTGTTTGGAGATTTAATTGATCAAAATTTTGTTATTGAATCATACGGTGATTTTAGCAGTTTTTTAGAAAATTATTTTTTAGGGAGCCAATATATTGATATCGGCCTGTCTTTTGTTGAAGCGGGTGGAATAAGGAATTCCATTGGAAGTAAAGATGACGAGTGGTATAAACTGTTAGAATTGAATAGATTAGTTTAAAGGTATTACTTTGAATTTGGTGGTGAAAACTTTTTTACTTTAGAGAAGTAGAAATGAAAGGGGACGGCTATATGGAACCAAAACTTGCATTTTTAAGAAAATATAAAAGAAATGTAAAGCTTCAATCAATAGATAAAATAGATAATAAGGTCATACCTAGTATTTGGTATGAAATTTTTAAAGAATACGATAGCAGCAAGAGAATAAAAATGGTTTTAGAGATTTGGAGAACATACGTAGGGAAAGAATTAAGAAACACAATCTTATATTTGGAAGAGCACCTTTTCAATGTGGAGTTAATAGAAAATAACGGCATGTATTCGATGTTATACATACTGGAGACATCGGATGGTGAAATAGTGTATTATGAAGCAGGAAATCCTATGGATACATTTCATAATAAAGTACTAGAAGTTTCATGGGATAGAATTCCCATTTCAGTTCGAAAGTTTTATGAAAAAGTTCATAATGGTTTTTATTATTATGCGAGCGGTGCTATGGGATTAGTGCCTTTTGAATGTGTTACTTATTTTGATGATGATGAGTGGGGAATTATTGAAGAATTAGAGGAGAACTTACAAATTGATTTGAAAACAACTTTTGGATTTTTTAAAAGTGGAGCGGGCGGTTATGTAGCTATTGATTATAACAATTGCAAATATGATAAATCTACATTATGGTTTACAAACGATCAACCAAAATATAATGTTGATTTTTGGGATGTAGTAGATGAATGGATTGTGATTGGTTTTGAAGCGTAGTATGTAGAGGGTTTAAGAATTACTTTTGTGTACTGAGAAACTATATATGAATGGAGTTTGTATGCATGGAAAAAGAAGGTGTGGTCTCATTATGGCTAGGAAATATGGAATCTGAAGATTTTTTAGAGGATTATTTCAGTATAAAATATACAGATGATGGTGATTCCATACCATCACCATTTATAAAAGACTTTCATATTTGTATGTATGATATTGATGAGGACTTTATTGAAAAAGAATTTTATTTAAAGCGAAGTGATAATCTAGAAGCTTTATTAACCGGGTGTTCTTATGAAGAAGTTGTGATACCACAGATGAAAAGATTTGCTTCGAATACACTAGAGATGAAATACAACACGATTATTATGATATATAACTATGAATACAGCGGCGAAATAACAAATAAAAATGAAAATCTTTATGAAATGAAATACATAGGAGCTGTTTCGTATAAATGATAATAAAAAGGGGATGAGAACATGGAAGTTAGAGAAGTACATTCATTTAATCTGAATTCAGAAAAAGAATTTTCTGAAATTCAAGATAAATTGATACATAGAATTGAATTGAAAAATAACTTTCATCTAGAAAATGTAAGTTTAATAGCTGGAGTAGATTTAGCTTATTGGGAAAAAGATGATAAGCACTATGGAACTTGCTGTATTGTTGTTATTGATTATCATACGAAGAAGGAAGTGGAGAAGGTCTATAGTTATGGGGAGGTAACGGTACCGTATATACCAGGTTTTTTAGCATTCCGTGAGTTGCCTTTAGTAATAGAGGCAACTAAAAAGCTTACTTCAGATCCAGATATATTCATGTTCGATGGAAATGGTTATTTACACTATAAACATATGGGGATTGCGACACATGCTTCTTTTTTTCTACAAAAACCTACAATCGGTGTAGCGAAAAGTTATCTTAAGATTAAAGGTGTTGATTTTATCATGCCAGAGAATAAGGAGTTTGCTTTTAGTGATATTATGATTGATGACGAAGTATATGGGAGGACTCTGAGAACAAGAGAAAATGTAAAACCAATTTTTGTCTCTTGCGGAAATAATATAGATTTAGATACGAGTATTCAAATTGTATCGAATTTAATAGGGAAAGAAAGTAGATTACCAATTCCAGTAAGGTTGGCAGATTTAGAAACGCATAAGGTAAGAAGAGACAAGAGGGAAAATGATAGATGATAGGTATGTCTATGTAAAAAGGGATAGGAGGATGATCCCTTTTTTTTGTTATATTCGACGAAATACGACAACGCATAAAAACTTTATTTGCTATGATATTTTTTGGAATATTTCATTTTTATAATAATGAGTTGTATTAGCTATTCTTTATGGTGTTTTTGGAGAGATTCACTCTACAAACACCATGACAACATTAGTTAGAATCAAAGTGTTTATTTAGAGGGGAATGAATAAAAGTGAAAGACATGGAGAAATATCGCGAAAAAATTAAGGTGATTTCTTTTGATAGAGAACAAAATAGAATGGTGGAAGTGGAAGAAAATAAAATGATTTTCGCCGATGTTGGCGGAATGGAAGAGATTAAGAAGAAAATTAATATGGATTTTATTATGCCAATTAAAAATCCTGAATACTTTCAAGCGTTTGGTAAGAAAACAGGTGGAAGCTTATTATTTTATGGACCGCCTGGTTGCGGGAAGACATTTTTAGCACGTGCGGTAGCTGGGGAAATTGATGCGAATTTTATTCATTTGGAACTGCAAGCTATACTTTCTATGTGGACTGGTGAGTCTGAGAAAAATTTACATGAGATTTTTGAGGAAGCGCGGAGAACAAAGCCATGTATATTGTTTATTGATGAGTTAGATGCATTTGGAGGGAATAGACAAAAAATGGGTTCCCATCATCAGCGGACACTAGTAAATCAATTGCTAGTAGAAATGGATGGAAGTAATTCTTTTAATGAAGGAGTTTATATTATTGGTGCAACAAATACACCATGGTATATTGATCCTGCGTTACGTCGTCCAGGACGTTTTAATTCTCTTGTTTTTGTTGCACCACCGACTTATGAGGAACGATTAACAATATTAGATTTGAAAACAAAAGATAAGCCGAAAACAGAATTACAGCTTGACTTGGTCGCAAAGTATGCAGAGCATTTTTCGGGTGCCGATTTAACATATTTAGTTGAGGATGCGATTAATCAAGCGATTCAGCGTTCATTTGAAACAGGGCAATTACAACCTCTTTCAAATGAAGACTTGCTAGAAGCGATGAAAAAACGTCAGCCAACGACTTTAGATTGGTTTTCAACAGCGAAAAATTATGCGACATTTAGCGATGTGAATAAGGATTTTGATAAAGTGCTAGATTATATGAAAGAACACAGATTGAAATAGCAGGTAAGAAGCAGGGGATGAGGGAATGGAAGACAATTTTAGAAGGGTTTATTATTTGCTGAAACTTGGTGATGTTGAGCGTGCCAAAGAAGAAGCGGAACTTATGGTTAGGGAAGATCCAGAAGATGTTTATGGATATCTCAGCTTAAGCTATGTATATTTCTATGGGCTTCATGAAAGTGATATTGCAAGTGAATATATAGAAGAAGCACTTAAATTAGATCACTTAAATGAATTTGTTCTTTTAGCAGGATTAGATATTTTTACTGCGCAAAGTAATTTTACAAGATTAAGAGAAATAGCGGAAATTGGTATAAGAAACTATCCTGAAGAGGGATCATATTATTTCTATATGAGCGAAGCTGTCATGCATCTTGAAGGAATGAAAAATGTACTTGTTTACCTAGAAAAGGCGATGGAATTAGACCCTGAAAATGAAACGTATGTAGGCAGGTATGCTTATATCCTTTTGAAACATTTCCCAAAACGAAAAGAAGAGGGATTAAAGGCTGAAAAGCGTGCTTTAGAATTAAATCCAGAAAATATAACGAATCTTTTCTGTTTTGCAAGTATAGCGAAGGAGAAGAGGAATTTTAAAAAAGCAAGAATGCTAGCTGAAACTGCGATGAAACTAGATCCAAATGATGAGGGCGTTAGAGAAATTTATAAGGATATAATTGTAACGAAAAATAAATTTTGTGCTTTTACTATGGGATTTTCACAAATTTTAGAACGAGCTTTTTCTAAATTTTGCTCGTTATTTGGATTTGTATATAATTTGAATCGGTATGTGTATACTTTTTTAATTGTATTAAGTTTTATTGGATGGCTTATTCTTCCTATATATGTGATAGGTAGGTATGCAGGTATTATCTATTTTGTTGTTCTTGTGATGTGTCTTGTTTCTTCTATTATTAAAGGGAAGATATATAAAGAAGTTGGACTAGGTATGCCTTCGGATTGGAGAACGAATCTGCGCCGGAATCAATTTATTAGAGATCGAGAAATCTCTAAAATGAAACGTGATGTTGGGAAAGTAGAGCCTGTAAATATATCGACACAAAAGCTGTCACCAGAAGAGATTGAGTCGCAATTAGCAAGTTTTTGGGGAAAAGAAGCCGTGTTTGAAAAACAACAAGCCGAAGAAGTAGCGCCCACGGTTGCTCGGTCACAATTATCGTCTGAAGAGCATAAACAAATTCAATCGTATTCAGATATTAAATCTCCGCGTTATAATAAATGGGGAATCTGCTTAGTCATTATTTTCTCTTTTACTCTTATGTATCGTGCTGAAAAATTATACAACCTGTATCAGAGGGAAACTGGAAATACAACGCCACATATCAGCCAAGAAACAAAACAATCGATTGTTGAATATCAGGATAGAGCGCTCGAAGAACAAAAAGAAAAATTCAATAAGTATACGGTGGAATCTATTTTATATTCATTGAAAAGAAGTGATTTTAGTGAGAAATCACTTCAGCAATTTGTTGAGGAAGATTATGTTCCAGTTGTGATGGGAAAGGTTGGTCAACCTAGTGTCGAGAAATTAAAAAATGCACATCCAACTAAATTTTATAAAGAAGGAACAATTACATATGTATTATTGCAAGATGAGGAGGGCTCGTTTCTTTTAGAAATCCGAACAACAAAAATAAGTCACGTTTACGGTGAAAGTTGGGATAATAGTGAGCGAGAGATGCAGAGATACCATGAGTTAATTACGAAAATTGATACACAAGGTATTGCAGTAGGAACAAAATAAAATCATATAGGTTACATTGTTTATTTTTATATAACAAGTAAGGGGGACAAATGTCCTCCTCTTAGTTTTTGCTGAATGTTGAGGTAGGGATATTACTGCTCGTTAATGTGTGATAAATTTAATTGAAAAATAAGAAAGTTTTTTGATTTGTTACATATATTTTAGTGAAAGGCCTTTCACCATTTTATCACCTAGGGGGCAATCATAATGAAGTTTTTGTCTTACCTTACAGTAATTCTGGTGATTCTTGGCGGTTTGAATTGGTTGTTTGTTGCGCTGGATTATAATGTAGTTGAGAAATGGTTTGGTTCTACACCAGCTCTTGTGGATACCATTTATTGGCTCTTTGGTCTTTCTGCTCTTTATCAAATTTATGATCGGTTTTTTACGGACAATTAGCTCTTATAAATTTATGAATGGAGTGTTAAGCGAGATGAAATGCTTAACACTTTTTTGTATGTTTATAAAAGTAAATGCATCTGCAAACGGTTCCATTGCGTCTTGCATCCTAATAAAGCAAAACAAATTGACCGTATATTTTATATGGGTTATAATTCAGAAAGTTTAAAAAATAACGAATATAGAAACAGGGAGGTCATACGGTTGATGGAGAGAGTTTACAATTTTTCAGCAGGGCCATCTATACTCCCTTTGCCAGTTTTAGAAAAAGTGCAAAAGGAGCTTTTAAATTATAACGGGACAGGTATGTCTGTTATTGAAATGAGTCACCGATCTTCGCAGTTTCAAAGTATTATAGATGAAGCAAGTAGCTTGCTTCGTGAATTGATGCACATTCCTGAGAATTACGATGTTTTATTTTTACAAGGAGGAGCATCTTTACAGTTTTCAATGGTTCCGCTGAATTTAATGAATGAACATAAAAGAGCCGGATACGTACTTACAGGTTCATGGTCTAAGAAAGCCTTACAGGAGGCTCAGAAAACTGGTGAAGTAGAAGTTATTGCTTCATCGGAAGAAAATCATTTTTCAACGATTCCACATGTAGATGTTCCAATGATTCCGAAAGAACTAGATTATGTACATATAACAACGAATAACACGATTGAAGGAACGAAATATGTTGAGTTACCACAGTTAGAGAATATTCCGCTTATTGCTGATATGTCTTCGAATATTTTATCTGAAAAATACGATATAGAGAAATTTGGTTTCATTTATGCAGGAGCACAAAAGAATTTAGGACCAGCAGGACTAACGATTGCAATTATTAGAAAAGACTTAATTGGTAAAGCGGATACTTCTTGTCCGACAATGTTAAACTATGAAACTTACAGTAAAAATAATTCCTTATATAATACACCGCCATCCTTTAGTATTTATGTGACGAAGCTAGTATTAGAATGGTTAAAGGAGCAGGGCGGCGTATCCGCAATTGAAGAACAAAATAGAAAAAAAGCAGCGCTTCTATACGATTTCTTAGATGAATCAAAATTATTTACTTCACCGGTTGATCCTGCATATCGTTCGCTTATGAATATTCCATTTACAACACCATCCAATGATTTAAATGAGCAATTTTTACAAAAAGCTAAAACACTAGGGCTTGTTACATTAAAAGGACATCGTTCTGTTGGTGGTATGCGAGCTAGCATTTATAACGCAATGCCAGTGGAAGGCGTTCAACAATTAGTAGATTACATGAAGGATTTTGAGCTAGAGAATAGATAGGGAGATGGGGAAATGTTTCGCGTTCAAACATTAAATCAGATTGCTGAAAAAGGCTTGCAAATTTTTGGTGGAGAGCGATATGAGGTTGGAGAAGACTTAGAACATCCAGACGGTATACTACTTCGAAGCTTTTCCTTACATCAAGAAGAATTTTCAAAAGATTTAAAGGCAATTGCAAGAGCTGGAGCTGGTGTAAATAACATTCCTGTAGAACGTTGTACAGAAAGAGGGATTGTTGTTTTCAATACACCAGGGGCAAATGCGAATGCAGTGAAAGAGCTTATTCTTGCCAGTCTTATCATGTCATCACGTAATATTATAAGTGGGGTTAGTTGGACAACAGGATTAGAAGGTGAAGAAGTTCCGCAGCTTGTCGAAGCAGGGAAAAAACAATTCGTTGGTTCAGAGATAGCAGGAAAACGACTTGGTGTTATTGGACTTGGTGCCATTGGTGCTCTTGTCGCAAATGATGCATTATCTCTTGGTATGGATGTTGTTGGATACGATCCATATATATCTGTTGAAACAGCATGGCGCTTATCAACACACGTACAACGTGCATTTAGTTTAGATGAAATCTTTGCAACATGTGATTATATTACATTGCATATTCCACTGACAGATCAAACGAGAGGGATAATTGGAGAACATGCTGTGCAAACGATGAAAAAAGGTGTCCGTCTTTTTAACTTTTCAAGAGGAGAACTTGTGGATGAAGTTACGTTAGCAAAAGCTTTAGAAGAAGGAATTATTAATCATTACGTAACTGATTTTCCAAATGAAAATGTAATAAAAATGAAAAATGTAACGGCAACGCCCCATCTTGGAGCTTCAACGTATGAATCTGAAGAGAATTGTGCAGTTATGGCTGCTTGTCAATTACGAGACTATTTAGAAACAGGAAATATCCGTAATTCAGTAAATTATCCAAATGTGGAACTTCCTTATGTCGGAAAGAAACGAATTACAATTATGCATCAAAACGTTCCAAACATGGTGGGGCAAATTACAGGATGTTTAGCGGAACATCATATTAATATTGCTGATATGATAAACCGTAGTAAAGGCTCTTTTGCATATACAATGATTGATATCGATAATGGAATTGATGATATAATTAAAGAAAATGTAGTTGAAAACATAAAGAAAATCACAGGTGTAGTAGCTGTTCGAATGATTGTATAAAGGAGAGAGAGATTTGGCGACAATTCGACCATTCAGGGCAATTCGTCCAGTATCTGATAAAGCTGCACAAGTTGCAGCACTGCCGTATGATGTGTTAAATAGTGAAGAAGCAAGAGAAGTTGTAAAGGGAAACCCATATTCCTTTTTACATATTGATAAAGCTGAAATAGACTTAGATCCGGCTGTTTCACCATATGATAATAGCGTATATGAAAAGGCAAGTGAAAACCTACAACGTTTAATGCAAGAAGAAGTATTGATTCAAGATGAAGAGCCATGTCTTTATATTTATCAATTAACAATGCAAGGGCGAACACAGTCTGGGCTTGTCGTTTGTACATCAATCGACGAGTATACTGATAATACAATTAAAAAGCATGAGCGGACCCGTCATGAAAAAGAACAAGATCGCATTCGTCATGTTGATATATGTAATGCGAATACAGGTCCGATTTTTTCAACATATCGTGCGAAAGAAGACGTAACAAAGTTAATTGCAACTTGGCAAGAAAATCACACGCCAATTTATCAATTTACTACGGATGATGGTGTGGAGCATGTAATATGGAAAATCGCAGAAATTGATGCGATTTCTGCATTAGTAGAATCATTCGAAGAGATTCCTTCCTTATATATTGCAGATGGACATCATCGATCAGCATCTGCTGTGAAAGTTGGGTTAATGCGTAGGGAACAATATCCGAACTATACAGGAGAAGAAGAATTTAATTTCTTTTTATCTGTTTTATTCCCTCATGATGAACTATCAATTTGGGATTATAATCGTGTTGTGAAAGATTTAAATGGTTTATCACAGGACCAATTTTTACAGCAAATTTCACACTATTTTTATGTGGAAAAAGCTGATGTATCTCCATATAAACCAACTGAACCAAAATCATTTGGTATGTATTTGGATCAGGGGTGGTATAAACTAACTGTGAAAGAAGAAACATTTGATGCCCATGATGTTGTACAACGTTTAGATGTTTCTATTTTACAAGATCACTTATTGAGTCAAGTATTACAAATTCACGACCCACGTGCAGATAGCCGCATTGATTTTGTTGGTGGTATTCGAGGTTTAGAGGAACTAGAGCGCCTTGTAAATCGTGGTGATTATAAAGTAGCGTTTGCTTTATATCCTACATCAATGGAAGATTTATTAGCAATTGCCGATGCGGGGGAAGTTATGCCACCAAAGTCCACTTGGTTTGAACCGAAGCTTCGTAGCGGCCTTTTTATACATTCTTTAGAATAGAGAAAAGACAGCAGATCAAATTTAAGACATACAAATAGTAAGAGTAAAGATAGTAAGGATTGAATATCCCTACTATCTTTTTTAACTATAAGTACAAATTAAAGATCCATAGTAATAATTGACGACTTATGAAAATACGCTATACACTATTCTTTCTTCAACTAAGGGATAGGCTCTAAAGTACCGTAGTTGATTGAAATTCCTCTTCCAACCATAAAATAGTATGAACACATTCTATCCATTTTCATCTTCTATAGTGTAGTACCTGTGCTGTATGAATGGATAACAGGTAGTTATCTACAAAAACAACGTGATTTTTGTATTGATCTAATGGTTCTAGATGTGATGAAATTTATGAAATCGTAGCCATCCGTCATTTTGCATTGATGACCTTGGATTCCGTCTTGCTCGTTCTTTTTGACTCCTACAAAGAGGGAGGACAGCTTAACTAACGGAGTACTACAGGTGAATAAAAAAGAGCCTGTATCGAAAATTACTTGGTAATCGAAGGTGTAGGTTTTAATTTGTAATATTTATTAATATTTGTATATATTTAATTTTAAATGCGGGCTTTTTCTTGCAAAAAACACAATTGTTTCTTAATGTAATAGTGTAGAAGGATAAACAAGGAAGGATTTAATGAATATGATACATATTTTATTAGCGGATGATGACGGGCATATTAGAGAATTATTACATTACCACTTACAAAAGGAAGGCTATAAAGTTTTTGAAGCTGAGGATGGAAAGGTAGCGCAATCCATATTAGAAAAAGAAAATATTCACCTGGCCGTTGTCGATATCATGATGCCATTTATTGACGGATATACTTTGTGCGAAGAAATTAGAAAGTATCATGATATACCTGTTATTTTATTAACTGCTAAAGATCAATTGGTGGATAAAGAAAAAGGATTTATTTCAGGAACAGATGATTATATTGTAAAGCCATTCGAACCAGCGGAAGTTATTTTCCGTATGAAAGCTTTACTTCGTCGTTATCAAAAGCTGAGTGCGGACGTTATCACGCTTCACGGAACAACGATTGATAGAAAAAGCTTTGAGGTAAAATGTAATGACCAAACGATTTTACTTCCTTTAAAGGAATTTGAATTGTTATCACAACTTGCAGGGTATCCTGGAAGAACGTTTTCAAGAGAAGAGTTGATTGAACTTGTTTGGGGGATGGACTTTGAAGGAGATGAACGGACAGTCGATGTTCATATTAAACGTCTTCGAGATCGTTTTTCAAAACGAACAGATGATTTTCAAATTAAAACGGTACGTGGACTTGGTTATAAGTTGGAGCTGAAATAAGATGAAGTCACTTTATTCTAGATTTGCATTGATTACTATTGGGATTATGCTTCTTAGTAGCATCATTGGTTTTTTATTAACCAATGTTTATTATCAAGTAAAATTAAAACCGTATAATAGTGAAAAGATTTTACGTTACGCCGAGGAAGTAAAACATTTATATGAAAAACAGACTGAGGAAAATAAGGATGAGTATTTACATTCTATTGCGAAATTAGGTTATGAGATTTATGTAGTAGATGATCAAAAACAGGGGAAACGAATTGGAAATGCTTTTCGGACTATAAAGATTAGTGATGCTACCATTGACAAAGTCTTACAAGGGAAAACATACAATGGTGTTTCTACCTATCCAACTCGTCTATTTATAACAGGCTTTTTTGATAATGAATTAATTAATAGCGTAGGGGTTCCGCTGAAACATGGTGATAAGCAATATGCCTTATTTATTCGTCCTGATATTCAGCAACAATTCGGCGAAATGAGGATTTTCTTAGCGGTATTGCTTGGATTTATTGTTGTATTAAGTATCATTTTTATTGCAATCGCAGCGCGGTATATCGTTCGTCCGATTCGCATATTTACAAAAGCGACGCAAAAAATTGCGAATGGTGAATATGATATTGAATTAGAAGAAGGGCGAAAAGATGAGATTGGAACATTATCTACGAGTTTTAAAAAAATGATAAAAAGTATAAAAGAGTTAGATCAAATGAGACAAGAGTTTGTTTCTAACGTGTCTCATGAATTTCAATCTCCACTTTCCTCGATTCAAGGTTTTTCTAAAACTCTACAGTCAGAAAAGATGACAGAAGATGAAAGAAAACGTTATTTACAAATTATTGAGGGCGAAAGTAAGCGAATGTCTAGTTTATGTAAGCAGTTACTTACGCTTGCTTCTTTAGATAAAGAGGAAAAGGTTCTTCAAATAAAAGAATTTGATGTGCATAAACAAATGAAAGATGTCATTTTTATGTTGGAATGGAAATGGCGTGAAAAAGACATAGCGGTTGAATTTGACGTACCTAACATAAATGTAAGAGGCGATGAAAATTTACTTCATCAAGTGTGGACAAATATCTTTACAAATAGTATTAAGTTTACAGATAGTGGTGGAACGATTGGATTTGCTGTAGAAGAATTAGAAACGAGTGTAGTGATTTCAATCTCAGATAGCGGGATTGGTATGGGACAAGAAGAAGTAGGTCGGATTTTTGATCGATTTTATAAGGTGGATACAGCAAGGGCTCGTAATGTAGAAGGAAGTGGCTTAGGTTTATCCATTGTGAAGAAAATTGTTGAATTGCATCATGGAGAAATCTCAGTGGAGAGTGTAAAAGGAGAAGGTACGACGTTTCGAATTGAATTACCGAAATAATGAGAAGGACTGATTTGAAGAGGAAATCTTTAAATCAGTCTTTTTTTATAGGATAAAATGATAAAAATGCTAAAAGAAAATATGTAAATCATTTGAGGTAGATTGTTGGAAGTAGCCATTTGGAAAGGGGTACGTCATTTTCTATTATGTTTAGTATTGCTAGTTGTATATTACATAGAGCATGCGACACAAATTTCATAGGTAAATGCAAAACATGGTAGGGATCCAGGATTAAGTTTTTATACACATATCTGAGATCAATACGCCCCATTTTATGTACAAGTTATTAGTTCTTCAGAAGAAGCGCCCCATATTATTGATGGCCTACTGTATCATGAAACAGATTTAAAAATTGAAGAACATTATACGGATACAGCAGGCTTCGTAGATCACGTTTTTGCCATGTGTCATATGTTAGGATTTCGATTTGCTCCTAGAATTAAAACGTTTAGTAAAAATAAAATTTATACTTTTGGAAAGCCCGTAAATCAACCACATCTAGAATTTATGATTGGCGGAACAATTCATACAAAGAAAATAAGAGAAAATTGGGATGACTTATTACGATTAACTAGCTCTGTTCGTAATGGAACCGTCACAGCTTCTCTGATTCTCAAAAAGCTTGCGGCTATTGTAAAAGAAGAATTTGAGGATTTAAAAAGGGGTTTATTAAGGAATTAGTTATTGTGGGAAGCAAGGGTATAGTTCACTGTTGTAATGCAAGGTTTTTTCTTATTGAACTAAAGAACCAAGTTAGGCCAGTAAAGAATGTGAATAAGCTTATGTATAAATTGATTACGTTGAGGAGTAGAACCAAATGGGGATTAGAAAAGCGAAGGTTGAAGATGATTAACGAATCTGTATAAGAGTCATCTTACCATGATTATGAAGGAAGTAAAACGAACTTCAAAATATCAATCACGATCTAGAAAAAGTTAGAAAATATTTTAGCGTTTGTTTATCCCTTCTGAAAGAATAAGGAATTCTCTCAGAAGGGTTCAAAAGAAAAAACATTTACTTTATCAAAACTTAAAATCAAGAAAGAAGTCACCAAATCTTATTTAGTAGCTAATCCAAAAAAACATTTTGAATAAAGATTGATCATTTCAATAAAACCTATTCAACAAACGTTCCCATTTGTTTACCTTACATACGCGAATTACCAATAACTTCTGTTCCATATATTACATCTTGCAAACATTTTTTTTAAAGTTATACTTTTTATATCAACGAAGAAATTTGTATCACCAATCATAAAATTCGGCTATACCCTTGACTTAGGAGTTTGACAGGCTAAAATTCGGTCTGTTTTTTTGCTGCAACAAAGACATGTGCAATACTACTACATCTTGTGATAAAACAGATAAACATATTTTTTTATTAAAATTCTCCAATTATCTTATATTTTCATAGGGTGACTGAGTAGTTATCAGGAATATTTATATAAGCTACAAATTAGGATTGCGTTTCATAGGAGGTTTAAATGAAAAAAATATTGCCGGGAGCCATTTTATCTTATACCCAGTATGGATATTTAAAAATACCAAAAAATATTAAAAGCCAATGTCCGAATTGCGGTAAATCAAGTGAATTTACGTTGAAAGCAAATTTTTACCAAGTGAAAAAAAGAGGATTATTCGCAGAAGGGCTTTGTTCTGAATGTGAAAAACCATCAGAGTTTGTCATTATGTTTCATAATTGTTCAGATCAAATCAATGAAGTAGACATCTTTATGTATAATCCTTCAGATTCAAAAGATCCTTTACATCAACTCGAACACAACCAAAAAATCCCTATAGACCTTCTCAGATCATATCGCTCTACCTTAAATATCAGTCAGTCAAAAGATCATTCTGCTACTGCAGTAATGTCAAAACGAGTTCTTGAAGGTGTCCTCAAACATTTCCTTGGGGAGAAAACGAATGGGCAGTCTCTTTGCCAGCAATTCGAGCAATTTCCAAAACATGTTGATTTAACGAAACCGATCCAAAATATTGGCCACCTTGTTCATCCGGACAGTCCTTTTTATGAAATGCTTGAACTAAAGCAAGAAATTGACGATGAAATGATTGTTTTATTAACAGAATTATTGGAAGTCCTGGTCGAATATTTATTTATACTGCCTGAAAAAATCGAATTGATACATGATAAGATTGAACAGAAATTGAAATAGAAGTCGCACATATGACTATCCATTTGAGAGTAGGAATATTCCTTTCATATAAAGTGAAACTTCTATCAGTGATTTTTTCATCCCCACTGACGGAAGACCAGCTAATATACGAAAAAAAGAAGATAGCCACCTATATATGAGATGGCTATCTTCTTTTTTTGAACGAGCTTTTAAAAAGTCCATTATTATTTTAACGAAAAATATCTTTTGCTACCCAGCCGACTACACCATCTTTTTTTATGTGAGGTGCAAAAGATTAATGCTTGTAATATATCCCTGAGGATATATTACAAGCACTCTGGCAAGAGCATAAATTAAATGCAATGGACAATCCCTATGGAACATGTCATGCACGATTGAAAGGAGATTGTCCACATATGGAAGCGCCACCTTGTTTGACATGCAACAGTGGTAATCCTTGCAAAGGCTTGGCGATTGGATTTTCAGAGCTAGATATTGAAAAATATGAGTTGCACATTAAAACGACAACAAGGGCTGTAGAAGTAGCTAAACAACATAATCGTGAGGATATGGTTGAAAAACATGAACGAAATCTACATCGATATGTAAAGGTAAGAGGGGGAAGAAGTGTGAATACAATTTGTTCACAAGAGGAAATTATTGAAAAAGTAAAAGAGATTTTATGCAGTTGTATACCTAAACACATTCCTAAAGAACAACTTACGTGAGTGTAGTGTAAGGCTAAAAAAAGAACTGAAATACTTGTCACAATATTATTTTTCTAGGTTTTCCTTAAAAATGAACGGTTCATTTTTAAAGTGAAATCGCTCTTTTAAAAAGCTCCCTAAATTTCTCCCTATCTTCTGATGTAAATGGTTTTGGCCCC
>NZ_CATKPV010000049.1:0-93510 GCF_949768135.1 Bacillus sp. IT-79MI2
AGGTTCACTTCAACTCAAGAGGCTTTCTTTTACTTATTCTTAAACTTCTCCTTCGCCGCTCTCATCTTCACATTCAAATCATGATCAATGGAGTCACGAATATCACGCTCTACTACTTCCATTTCTTTTTGGAAGTTTTGTAAGTAAACTTGTAATTCTTCTTCTTTTTCAGGACGTTGTGATGGTGGCAACTGTGCTACAAGTGATAACATATCAATTAAGTCTTTCATCAAGAACGTTTCCAGTTTATGTTGTTGTTCAAACATGCGTTGTTCTTGGTAGTACGGAAGTGCATTTAATACGGAAATTGTAATGTCATCAACTGTTCTTTGTAGTGACGGATTAATTGAACGTTTATATGCCTGAATGGTATTCAATGCATCAGGATAACGATCATAAAAATACAGTTTATAAAACGATAGATCTGTTGGCTTGGATGATTGCTGTGATTCTTGCCTTAAGAAATCTTTTACTTTCATCACTGCTACATCAATATCTTCATTTGTCACTTTTTTCGTTGTTTTTGCCATCACATGCACTTTCTTTTGTTTATCTTTCGGTAACATAGAGAAAACTTGTTCTCTTGTACGCTGACCTGAAACGCAGAAAAGGGTATTCAATGCTTTTTGTTCCTTTTTTCCTTCTGTACGAATCCAGCGATAAAAAAGTGGATGTTGCGTAAACTCTTGTAAAAACGGCGTTGATTTATTTGATAGCTTTTCAACCGATTCATGCGCTCGTTTATACGGCTTCGCCCATGACAAGTAAAATTTCCGACCGAAGTAAACAAGTAAAACAACAACTGTAAACCCTAATAAAAGCAAAATCCCACCAATCATTAAAACAAATTCGAAGAAACCCATTTTTTCACCTCCTCTAATGCCTCTTTATTTCTTCGGGCGCTGAATGAGCTTCTGCTTCATTTCATTATTAAATGTGTCAAGTTCAATAACAAACTTCTTACTAGATTCAATAATGCGCTCCGATGATTTCTCAGATGCTTCAATAGCCGCAAATACATTTTGAAATGATTCGCGCAATTTATCCATGCTGATTGCTGGATTTTCAAGCAGCTTCGTCGTTTCTTCTGTGTTTTGCTTTAAAGCCTGTGAATTACTTAATACCATCGATTCAATTGCTTCATTCGTTGCGTTAACTGCATCAATCGTTTTCCGTTGATTTGTTAATGCGAGTTGAATTGCTGCGGAAACCGTAATAACGTTTTGTGTCATTGTAATCGCATTACGAATTGCTTCTGTTAACTTTTCATTATTTTTCTTAATGATGTCTACAGATGCGATAGATTGCAGTAATACGCTCTTTGCTTGCTGCATATTGCGTGTACGCACAAGAATTTTTTCTAATGCATCATTAATTAATGGAATATCCTTTTGACGATCTGGATTTTGCTTTTCAGCCTCAAGCATCCCGGCAAGCTTACGCCCTAGATACACTTGTTTATCAAGGGCATGGATTTTATCATGTGATTGCTCTTTTAACATTTCTAAACCAACTGTATCCTCTTGTAAATTGTCACGTCCAATAAGCAGCGCTCTTATTATTTCTTCAATTTGTTTATCTATGGATTGATATTTATGCACATATGTTTCAAGTGGATTTTTCTTAAAAACTTTAAACATAAATTTCTTCATACCTGATGCTTTCAATGAATTAGGGTCGAGTTCTGATACCACTTTACGCAATTCTAATAACGTATTTGGAATTTCTTCATTCTTTCCATTCATCATTGCAGTTACAGGACGTTTTAGTGCTGATAATGTTTGCCCTGCTGCTTGCTGTTCTTTATCCCCTAAATCTCCAAGCTGTGATAATACTTTCGAAAGATCTGTATTTTGTTCACTATTTAACTTCTGTACATATAAATCAGCTTCTTTATTCAATTCAACAAGTTCTTCATCTTTAATAACTGTATCAACAACTACTTGCATATTGTCTTTCACTACTGATACAGGTTCTTTTTTCTCTAATTCAGTCAACAAAATCGCTCCTTTATTTATATGTGCGAATTTATTTGCACTATATTTCATCTAAGATATCGTGTTCAACATGTATGGTACTGGTTTGAAATCGATTTTCAATAAACTCCTGCTTATGCAGTCATTCCCTGTTTCTTATCATAAGTATACCTGTTCTCTACATTATTTTCCTCAGACTTAAGACCTAGAAGGTCAGGTGCTGAAGGCGGATTCTTCACGTGTTACACGGTTTATTGTTTAGTAATTCCGCTTTCAATTTCATTTTGTCTACCTTCCCATTCAGTTTCTTCGGTAATTGTGATAATACAGTCCAATGACTTTTAACAAAGCCTTTCAGTGTACCTGTTGAACCTGAATTATAACCAAAGAAATATATAAATCATCAGGTCTACTCACATATCTAAAAGGAAAATCAATATTGTTCTGCTCAATCGTTTGACATACAGTCTCTTTAGATGTGATAATCCAATTAAGCTCCGTTCTATTTATAATCGCTTCCATTCAACTCCTGTAACTTCTGGATGAACTGGCATTATAATTCCACCAATTTCTGAAACTGCAAGCGCATCTCGAATCCATTCCATACAATTTTCTAATTTCATAATAAAAACACGCCCTGGTATCGCTCCATCTTGTGTAAAAGCTGATGCACGTGTAGAGACACAATTCGTTATGGCTATATCCCTTCATTTTTTTCGTGCTACAAACGCTCCTTTTTGAAAGGCTAGTAATACAGTTTCAAACGTATCATCTTCTTCAATCATCTGAATAAATTCTGCTAACTCTTCTGCATGCGAAGTCGCATTATCAATGACAAGAAATCCTTGTGGTTCTAATATGCGTTTTATATTTTCCCACCACCACATATATTGCGTACGCTCTGAATCTAGAAAAATAAAATCAAATGAACGATTTACTTGTACATCTAGAAACGCTCCTGCTTCTTGATTATGAATATCAATCCGATATCTAAGATTTGCCTTTTCAAAATTCATAAGTGCCTCTGCGACCCTTTCTGAAGAAAGCTCAACAGTTGTAACATTTCCTTTTGTTTCTTCAGCCGCATTTGCCAGCCATAATGTTGAATATCCATTTGAAGTACCAATTTCTAAAATTTTTTGTGCACTACACCCTTTTATTAAAATAGATAAAAATTGTCCCATCTCACGAGAAACATTTCTTAACTTTTCTTCTCGCTTTTCTTTTTTGCTATCATGCTCTTCCCCGTACTTTTCAAGTTCTAACAACAATAATTCTAATGAATTCATGCTATTCATCGCCTTTCTAACAAATTTAATGATTAAAAATTGATGAGAAAGTTAATTATGTTTGTCTACTTTTCATTATATGCGAAACGAAAATATTTTTCCTGTTATAAGACAAAGAATTGAATTTTTTTGTAGCGTATTGTTTCATTTTTTGGTAAAGTTAATTTCTACGTGTAATTATTCCATTCACATTATTTTACAATCAAAATGCAATTATAAAATCATTTTTAATCGGTATTTCACATTAAAGAAGCGCCCTTTTCGGACGCATTTTCTTTTGTTTATAACTGTATGTAAGAAAGGATGCTTTGAACATGAACGTGATTAATTTAGAGGCTGCTAGAAAACGTAAGCAGCACAAAAAGCGAATGATAACTATACCGATTATTAAGCGTATTTACGAAGAGGACGGAGAAATTAAGTGCGAGGTATTAGGCGAAAAAGATGTTCCTCTTGAAATGTTAGAGAAGTAATTTACATGATTTTAAATCGAAGACGCATCTCTGTTGAGATGCGTCTTTTTCATTCTATGCATTCTCATTTAAATGCATAAGCTTTTCTGGATTCATCATCATATAAATAGATGCTATTTTCTCTTCTTGAAATTCAAACGAAAGCACATACGTAGCGCGATTATTTATATTTACAATAATACCTGGTGTACCATTTACCATTCTAAATGTAATGGAATATTCTTCTGGTAACTTTTTGGTAATCCCTAAGAATAAACGAACAATCCTTTCAGATGTGTAAATTGGTTTAAGAGCCGTTGTAACCTCCCCTCCACCATCTGATTTGAATATCGCATCTGTTTTTAAAATTTCTAGCATTGCCTGTACGTCTCCTCGCTGCAAAGATGCGACAAATTGTTCCACATATGCAGCCATCTGCTTTGTACTTAATTTTGAAGCTTTCGGTTTATCCACAATACTCTTTCTAGCACGATGAAAGATTTGCCGACAATTCGCACTGTTTTTATCAACAATTGATGCAATTTCATCATAATCGTAACCAAAAACTTCTCGTAATATAAACACTGCCCGTTCAACTTCAGATAACTGTTGTAAAAGCAAAAGATACGCTGTAGAAATAGACTCCTTCATTATATATGTCATTGAGGGATCATCATTTTCTTCAACAAGTGGTTCAGGTAACCACATGCCAATATAAACATTTCGTTTATGAGCTGCTGAACGTAATTTATCGATTGTACGATTCGTAACCATCTTACATAAATACGCTTTTACATTATCAACAGACTCTAGCTCTTCTATTTGATTTAATGAAAGAAATGTATCATGAACAATATCTTCAGCGTCCATAACACTCCCGAGCATACGATAGGCTAAAGAAAACAATAATGGTTTATACGCTTGATACAATTGTTCCATTTCCACACTCACATGACCCTCTTTCAATTTGTGACTTTACTTTGTTCTAAAATTTGTAGTGCTGCTCGTTTACCGCTAGAAACCGCAGCATCAGCTAATAATTCATCATGTCCAGCCCAATCTCCTGCAACATATATCCCTGGCATTTCAGGAACAGTAGGCCCTGGATTTTCAGTACGCCCAATATGAGGAAAATCATAGACAACTGTTATTTTAGGTAAATATTGCTTTTCAACTAACTCCTGTTGCCACTTCGGGTGTAGTAAATCCATTGTATGTTCTAACAAAATTTTATCATCATTAAAGTTACTAGATTGTAATGTAGGATTATGATATTTTATCAATCCCACTACTACCGTTCCATCTGCGCTCAGCTTAGCAGCTCTCGATTGATTCGTAAAAAATACAGGTTGATCTAACCCTAAAGCAAATTGATGTAATGAATTAGGCAATCTTCTCAAGCCAAGATCTAATGAAGCAACTGTTACTGGCACTGATTGGTCTTCCCATATATGCAGCGTGGTGTCTTTTGCTCCCTTTACAATTTTACAAGCTTCTTTTGGTGGTATAGTAACAACAACCGTAGGAACTTCAAAAAATTCGTCACCAGAACAACGAATTCTTTGAATATGACCACAGTGCTCAATTTCAACTACGTTTTTACTCGCTATAAAATGAACTCCAGCATTTGTAGCTTCGTCTCTTAGCTTTGTTATAATTGTCTCCCAACCACCATCTACATAAAAAACTCCTTCTTTCATTGATCGTTGTATTTGTTTTAGTACAGAGGATGCTAACTGTAATGTAGGAGCATATGTGTAAGTTGATGTTCGGCATAGTGCATAAAACATATTTCTTACCATCGGATCTTTGATTTCTTTTTCTGCCCATACACTCAAACTCATTTTAGGAAGTGTATTTAAATCTAATTTTCCGAGCTTTAACATCAAATGAGAGAATTGTATTTTAGCAGGCCATGAAAGTAATAGTGTAGATAAGATTGACCGAAAATCTGTCGGTATTGTATACACATCATTTTTCCATATACCATGTGCGCTAGTTGAAGGTATGTCTCCTGGAATGTTGATTCCAAGTTCCTCAAAAGTTGATAGTGCTTCTCCCCCGCGATATAAAGCGTGCGCCCCAAGATTCATAAGGATGCCGTTTTTATTCGTTGTTATTGCTCTTCCACCAAAGCGACTTGATTTCTCTAATACAACAACTTTTTTACCTTCCCTAGCTAAATAAATCGAAGCTGTTAATCCAGCAAGTCCCCCCCCTATAATTGCCACATTAAAATTCTCCATATATATTCCCTCCTTATTGTTCTACACACAAGACGGATGAAGAAAGAAGAATGTGACATCTTTTAAGATTTATTTTTCCTTCAAAAACAAAAAGATCCTTTATCACATACTAAAGGATCTTTTTGTTTACATAATATAATTACCACCAACTTGTATGAGAGGTAGTCTTTAGTGGCACTGGATTCCAACTTTGTTGTATTGTTTGCCATGATTTAACCGTTCCATCTTTACTTTTAATAAATGCTTTAAATTCTATATTTCTTTCAGCTGGCAACACAACATTTCCTCTCCAATCATTACTATGAGAATCATAATATAATTGAATTGGATACTGTTTTGTGTCCCAACTTCCTAATTCCGCACGATTCCCAGTAATATAAACAGTATCTCCTATTGTTGTAGGAACATTTTTTACTACAATCGTTTGCATAACAGGGGTTACACCTAATAAATCTTTAAATTTCCCCATTAATGAATTGTTATACATTACATCTTGATAACGAAGTAACGTAAATCCAGCAAAATTATAATTGAAAGCCATTTCTGCAACTCGTTTATACTCTTCTTCATTTCCGATACTTAAAGCATTTTCACCGTTTAATACAATTCCCTTTTCATTGGCTAATGTTGCAATATTTTGTACCAATGTTTTTGGCATTGAATATTCCGGATAACTACCTTTATCTGTCATTTCTAAACAAGTAAATGTTACATCTAGCTTTGCACTTTTGAAAGCATCAAGTAAATGGCTATAATCATTATACCCTGCAGGCTTTTCAGCTCCATGAGGTATTGTTGGGTTATTATATTGCCAATGCACGCCTGCAATTTTTGCACCAATTGGCACTTGGAAAGTTGTGTCAAATGCATTATGTGCTAATTCACCAATTAATTTTGTATGATTTTCCAAGATACCCTGGTACCATTCTAAATAGTCTTTTCCATACATAGAAAGATATCCATTCATTAAAAATTGTTCCCCATCGCTTGGTGGTAAAATTGCTAACTCTGAAATCAGTTTCGTGCCCCATGCTTTATTCACTTCATTTAGAGAACCATATTTATTTAATACCCATAAACGAAATTTAGATTTTGCAAACTCTGTATACGCTTGAAACTTTCCACGTGAGGGATATCCTGTCCCATCGGAAGTTGTATATGAAGGATATCTTAGTTCACCAGCTGGTCCTCCAGATAAATATATTTTTGCGATTACATCTTTATATGGTTTCATAGCTGCTGCGAATGCTGTATAGAGTTCACCATATTCCTTTCGAATTACATCTGAAGCAAGTGGATTTAATGTTTCTTTATTGACAGTTCCTGTTTCAGACTTAAAATAAAGGCTATCATCGGATTTTTGATTCCAAACCCATGGAGGAATTGGTACATTGCAATCATCTCCAACATTTCCACCGCACTGATGTGTGGAAATAATAGGAATCATTTTCATACCTGCGTTTTTTACCGATTGAGCAAAGCGCTGTGCGTATGAAAAATCAAATTGCTGATCTCCGTTCTTTTCCATATCCCCCCACCAAAAATCAACTGTAATAGCATAAAAACCATTTTGTTTTGCCCATCGTAAATCATTTTCAAATGTCTCCCAATTTGTTACTTCCGGTATCTTTTTTAATGGCGCCATTAAATATGCTTTGTAATCTGGATTCATTCCTTTTCCATTTACAGCTGCAGAACTCGCTTGTGGAATTAATAATGATACAAATAACATCACTACAGACAAAATGACAATACAACAATATTGAAACTGATTTTTCATTACTTCTCTCCTCCTTAATTTACAAATTTCATGTATCCGCTTTCATTATAAACGGAAAGACGCAATCGTTTGCATGCAATAATGCATAATATTAAAATAAACAAGCTAGATTAATCAGCTTGTTTATTTTAAACTCCAATTTCATACTATCTACTTTCACATACAAATATCATTTCTTATTTTACTGGACTTGTTACACTACTTTTATCAAATTTATTAACATATCACGAAACCCTTTTGTATAAATCTAATATTTTTATCCTTTTATAACTTTCAAAAACATTATTAATTTACTACCTTATTTTTATATTAATAATATTTTATCCAGAATATTAGGTATGTACGGGTCATATTTTCATCTTGTTTCATTACCTTAAACTACCGTAACGATTACTAGAGTTTTCACATATACTATTTATATATCAAACTGGAGGTGATGGTATCATGAATAAAGAGTACGATTCTAACAAAGATTCTTCTAACAATAAAGATATCCGCACTTCATCTTCACAATCTTCCAATTACCAATCATCACAAAACCTATATCGCCAAGGATATGTAAAGAAAAAAGGATGTAATTGCGGTAAAAATAAATAGAATTTTCACTTTGTTTAGAATTGAATTTACTGTGTAATATATACACATCAAAAAAGAGCATCCATAACAGATGCTCTTTCTCTTATAAAATAAGTAAATGATATTACTATATCTTTGTCAAACCCTTCACCCCTTATCTTTCCTTAACAACAAATAAGACGCTAAACCGATCACGGCAGCGCCTAAAATAGTTATTATAAAGTGAAACTTTAATCAGTGGGGGTTTTCTTCATCCCCCACTGATTATTAGTTGAACGAATCGGGCTTTTACGGACAGTTCATCTCCCACCTAACTTCTTTGCTTTCGCTGAATTTTGAGGTGGGAGTGTTACTATCCGTTAATGCGGGATAAATTTAGTTGTAGTATCAATGGACAATTACCAACACTTATTCTTCCATTTTTTCACTTTCCCACTGTGAGAGTAGATATGTCCGTTATTATTTAAATAAACTTCTATATCCTCAGCAAACATCTTTTACATCCTCTCCTTCAATAACTCCCTTTTTATTTCCAGCCAATTTCTTCAAGTAATCAACGAATTTATTAATTATTTCCACTGCCATCATCCTTTCAATTCAAATGTCCATTTTGTTCAATAAAATAGAGTACCCGCCATTAGGTACTCTTTTGTGAAAGGAGTATGGAGCTCCAAGTATCATCTCAATTATGATAACTCGTCCCACACTTCATAATATGCTTGTCTCATTAATTTGTTTACTAGTCCATTGTGTAATTTCTATATAACAAAGAAAATAAAGTTCATACTTGGGAAGATAAACGCTGAAAATGTATCAGATTTTGTAGCAAAAATTCTAAGTTGTTCATTAATCGCATGAAATTTATTTACTGTTTCTTTTTCTTTTCCGTACAACGTAATAACATCTGCACCTGTAATCGCTTCTTCAATAAAACCGTTCAATTCTCCTAAATCTTTTTGGCGCTTTTCTATTAAATATTCGTGCGTCCCACTTCCAACTAACTCACCATGATCTAAAACAAGAATTTTATCACAAAACTTTATGGACGCTTATTTAACTCTATTTCAAGACAATAACAAAAAGCCGCATTCCTTCATAATAGAATGCGGATAATTTTAATTATGTATACTCAATTGTAAAATCCAAAAATTCTGTTTCAAATCCATTATCTTTTGATGGACTACAGGTATAATTTCTTAAACATTCCATAATTCACTTATCTATCATTTCCTATAATCCATTCAAAAAGTATCTGTTAATAGTTACTTCTAGATTAAGATTCTATTTAAAATTCAGTCAAAACTGGAAATTTATATCCTTTAAAATCAATCTTTTTACCACCGCGAATCATCAAATATGTTTCAGATTGAAACTCTTTGCACGCTACCTCTTCAAGCCCTAACTCATCAGGGTAAAAGTAAAATTCAATCTCTGTAAATGGCTCAGATATTTCAGCACATATATCATCTAAAATCGGAAATATTTGTGCGAAAATACCAAATAGTTTCAGTACTTGATTTTTCACTTCAAATACAATAAGCGCATCTAGTTTCTTTGAATAATATAGTTTTTCATTCCATTTCGCATCGTACATATTAAAATAGAAAGAAGACCGATAGTTTAATGTTGAAAATTCCATTGAAAGCTGTTGAGCGTTTTCTATTATTTCCTTTATAAGTTCCATATCTTTTTCATCATAAAAGTTTAATTTTCGAAGTGAAGACGAACGAGGTAGAATATTTTCATACGACAATGTCATCAGATATTCTTGTACGACTCGAAAACCAAATGGTTCGTATAATTCCGGTTTCTCTGTAAATAATATTGCACATTCATACTTTGTATCTATTTCTTGTAATACTTTACATAACAGCTGCTTCATCAAGCCTTTTCTCCGATATTCTGGATGTGTCATGACAGATTGAATACCAGCTGCATAAATCCGCTCTCCATTTACAAACATTGGTAGCGAAAACATAGACACATTTGCTATTACTTGACCTTCTTGTAAATATGAAAAAGGTTTGTATGTAGTGTCCCAAAATCCATTGGCCTCAAAATTTTGTAACGTTTGAACAGGAATACGAAACACTTCTTCAAATAATTGAAATAACGGTTCCTTTTTCGATTCCTCCACAAAAAAGTTTTCAAAAAGAATAAGATTCCCCATATTGTCCTCCATAAGTTCATTCTTATCAATGTAATCGTTTTCTATTGTGTTTAAATCAAGTAAGTCTTCTTACAACTCAACGCATCATCACAAAATATACCAAAATAAGTTAAGATTTTCAAGATAACTCCGAATACTAATCCACCTGTTTTTTTTCCTTTATGATTCAGACAAGTTCTTTTCAGCAAAACTCTAAGGAATTATTTTTTTAGTATTACAACACTTTTATAATTTTTATATTTAACAGCTAACCGATATATGTCAGATAAAGTGAAACTTTAATCAGTGTGGGTTTTCTTCATCCCCCACTGATTACTAGCCCTCACCAATCGGGCTTTTACGGGCAGTTTATCTCCGACTCAATTCCTGTACTTTCGCTGAATTTTGAGGTGGGGGTCTTACTGCTCACGAATAGCGGAATAAAAATTATTTTATCTTACGCTTACATGTATTGTTCAATAATCAACATACTAAGTGAGAGCTAATTTCGTAAAAAGTGAGGGCTATTTAACTATGGAAAATTATACTCCCCCTAAATGTATTATCGTTATTTTTGGTGCGACAGGTGATTTAGCAAAGCGCAAATTATTCCCGTCTCTTTTCAGGCTCTTTCGACAAGGGAAAATCTCCGAAAACTTTGCCGTTATTGGTGTGGCAAGACGACCATTATCTAATGAAAAGTTCCGTGAAAATGTTAAACAATCTATTCACAATTTACAAGAAGAAAACATGACTCATGATACATTCGCTTCCCATTTTTATTATCATCCTTTTGATGTAACGAATTTATCTTCTTATCAGGAGCTAAAAAGTTTATTAATCACTCTAGATGGAAGGTATTTTACCGAAGGGAATCGTATGTTTTATTTAGCAATGGCCCCTGATTTTTTCGGCACAATTGCCACGAATTTAAAATCAGAAGGATTAACTTCAACAGAAGGTTGGATTCGTTTAGTAATTGAAAAACCATTTGGACATGATTATGAATCAGCACAAGCATTAAATGATCAAATTCGCCACGCCTTCACAGAAGATGAAATTTATCGTATTGACCACTATTTAGGTAAAGAAATGGTTCAAAACATTAAAGTCATTCGATTTGCGAATGCAATTTTCGAACCCCTTTGGAATAATCAATATATAGCTAACATCCAAATTACTTCAAGTGAAACTTTAGGAGTAGAAGAGCGAGGCCGCTATTACGAAGATTCAGGTGCACTACGTGATATGGTCCAAAATCATATATTACAAATGGTGGCACTCCTTGCAATGGAACCACCAATAAAGCTAACCGCAAATGAAATCCGAAGTGAAAAAGTCAAAGTACTACGTGCTTTACAGCCACTTTCAGAAGAAACAGTAGAACATAGTTTTGTACGAGGACAGTATGGACCAGGTATGATAGACGAGCAAAAAGTAATTAGCTACCGTGAAGAGAACGCGGTAGATTCAGAATCGAACACAGAAACATTCGTTTCTGGTAAATTAATGATTGAAGATTTTAGGTGGTCAGGAGTTCCTTTCTATATTCGAACTGGGAAACGTATGCAAGAAAAATCAACTGAAATTGTCATACAATTTAAAGACTTACCAATGAATCTATATTTTAATAAAGAAAAAAAAGTTCATCCTAATTTATTGGTCATTCATATTCAACCGGAAGAAGGAATTACCCTCCATTTAAATGCGCAAAAAACCGATAGCGGTACTACTTCGACACCCATCCATTTAAGTTATTGTAATAACTGTATGGACAAAATGAATACACCTGAAGCATATCAAGTTCTTCTATACGATTGTATGCGTGGTGATTCAACTAACTTTACACATTGGGACGAAGTATGTCTTTCTTGGAAATTCGTTGATACAATCTCGAGTGTTTGGCGTAATAAACCGGCTAAACATTTTCCTAACTATGAGTCTGGGTCAATGGGCCCTAAAGAATCTGATGCTTTATTAGAAAGAGATTGCTTCCATTGGTGGCCAACGATAACCTCTCATTTGAAAGGAGAAAGTTACAATGAAAATATATGATATTACAGCACCTATATTTGAAGGGATGACTGTTTACAAAAATAAGCCTGAAAAACAACCACAATTTTCAAGAACAACAAATGCGCATGTCACGGAGTCACGTATTACATTAGACGTCCATACAGGTACGCATATTGATGCACCATTACATATGATTAACGAAGGAGCAACCTTTGAAAGTATTCCATTAGAAAAATTAGTGGGACCTGTTAAAGTTTTTGATTTAACAACTGTTGAAGATGGAATTACAAAAACTGATTTACAACACCTCGATATTCAAGAGAATGACTTTATCTTATTTAAAACTCGTAATTCTTTTGAAGACGAGTTTAATTATGAATTTATTTTTTTAAAAGAAGACGGTGCCCATTATCTAGCGGAGCGAAACATTAGAGGAGTTGGTATTGATGCTCTCGGGGTGGAACGTAGCCAACCAGGACACCCAACTCATAAGGCATTATTCGATGCAAATATTATCGTCATTGAAGGATTACGTTTAAAAAACGTGCCGGCAGATCAGTATTTTATGGTAGCTGCACCATTAAAACTAGTTGGAACTGATGCCTCTCCAGCACGTGTTCTTCTTTTTAAAGATATATAAATAATAAACAACCCCGTTTTTTTAAGAACGAGGTTGTTTTTATGTAGAAAACGTTTTTCAATTACATTAAGATAACGACTCATTTTTTGTCACTTTTTTCTACCGCATGTCCACCAAATTCGTTACGGAGCGCTGCAACAACTTTACCTGTAAATGTATCATTTTCTAATGAACGATACCTCATTAATAAGGACAGGGCAATAACAGGTGTCGCTGTTTGTAAATCAAGAGCCGTTTCAACTGTCCATTTTCCTTCTCCTGAAGAATGCATGATTCCTTTAATGTCATCTAACTTTGCATCCTTTGAAAATGCGCGTTCCGTTAAATCCATGAGCCATGAACGAATAACTGAACCATTATTCCATACTCTTGCTACTTTTTCATAGTTATAATCAAACTCACTTTTCTCTAACACTTCAAATCCCTCACCAACAGCAGCCATCATACCATATTCAATCCCATTATGAACCATTTTTAAAAAATGACCACTTCCTGCTTTTCCTGCATATAAATATCCATTTTCTACAGCCGTATCTCGAAATACAGTCTCAACAGTTTCCCACGCTTCCGGGTCTCCTCCAATCATATAACAAGCACCATTACGAGCACCTTCTGTTCCACCAGACGTTCCTGCATCCATAAAATGTACACCAGCTTTTTTAAACTCATCATAACGACGAATGGATTCCTTATAATAGGAATTACCCGCTTCAATCACAATATCTCCTTGACTTAAAAGCGGTGTAATTTCATTAATAACAGTATCAACAACAGCATGTGGCACCATAATCCACAGAATTCTTGGTTTTTCGAGAGATTGAATAAGTTCAGATAGACTAGATGTACCCATAGCTCCATATTCTTTTATTTCTTTTATAGCATCTGTATTTACATCATACGCCACTACTTCATGATTCTTATCAATTAAATTTTGACCTAAATTTAATCCCATTTTCCCTAGACCGATTAACCCTATTTTCATCTTTAACTCCTCCTAAAAATACCTAAGTGAGATTCGCTAATCCTTTGTTTATCTTTCTTCATTTGAACAATCAATATTTATCCAAATTTTTTCACTACGGATATATTTTGCACGAATCAGCTCTGGTAGATGCATAGGAGTCACTTAATATTTATACTTTAACATTACAGTATAAAAAACATTCCAGTTCCTATCCCGTTATTCACTAATCCCTTCTAATCTCTCCTTCGTACTTCCTTCTTCTCCTTTCAAACGTTTTTCAAATGTTTTTCTCCAACTTGCTGAAAGGGCCTCTACTCCTAAAATCCTTCGTACTCCCTCAAAGTTACGTTTTTCTTTATGCATTATATGGTTTGCAAAAGCGATTGAAATACCTTTACGATCAGACTCAAGTTGCTTAAGAGAATCTGTTGGTGATACCCCCCCCTCTTTTAGAACACGAAAATAAAATCCCGTATACCCTGTGTTTTGGAAGTAAAGTGGTAATTGCGGTATATCATACTTTTTTGCTAATTTAAAACAAGGTTGCCTTGGTTGACTTACTTGTACCACCGCTTCGCCAATTTGAAATATATCACCTATACAAACATCTTCCTCAAGCATGTCTTGCACTGTCATATTCTCTCCAAAAGCACCGTATACAAGCTTTCGATTCAATTCCTTTTCCCAATATGGATAATGGTTATAGGAATAAACACAAACTGCTTTATCTATTCCTCCGTGATGGACTAAATCAGCTTGCCCATCTCCATTAAATTTTAGTGATGATAAAAAAACAGGCTCACTTACCCGTGATTTATTAATACCCGTTTGAATTAATTTCCCACCATATGACACTTCTTTTGGCATACCTACATTAAGAGACCTCAAGTCATACGACCTTGGCATCATTCCCCACTCCTTTTACTATTTTGACAAAGCGCTTCAAAAGCTTGATTTATTATCTCAAACCCCTTATCAATTTCTTCATTCGAAATTACAAGTGGTGGTAAAAATCGAAGAACATTATCATGTATACCCGCCCCAAGGCTTATAAGCCCATTTTTCCAAAACTCCTTAATTAACTGCGCTGTTAATTCTTTTGCGGGTTCTTTCGTTACACGATCGGTCACTAGCTCCATTGCCACCATTGCACCCGCAAAATCAATAAAGTTATTTCCATCTACATCTGTTATCATTGCTCCTTTTGCCGATTGTACGTACAAAGGTGGTGAATTATATACCCCTATTGGTACAGCTTGTTGATATCGCTTATGAAGTTTTTGAGAATAATTACCTGGTAATGTGTTAGATTTTAATGCTTGTATCATTTCATCACCTCATCTATTTTTTACAATGATTACTTTGCTGTTCTACTAATGTGAGTATAATTTCAAGATGATCATTGTTCAATTCAATTATTTATATGATAATGATAGGTAAAACCTATCATTAGAGGTGATTCCCATCGAGTTAAGACAATTAGAATACTTTGTAGCTGTTTCAAACGAATTACATTTTACAAAAGCAGCTGAAAAATTAAACATTTCACAACCTTCACTGAGTCAACAGATTCGTGCACTTGAACATGAAATTGGTATGCCTCTTTTTGATCGAATTGGCAAAAAAATCTCTTTAACAGAAGCGGGAAGAATTTTGCTTTCACATAGTAAAAAAGTCTTTCACGAAGTAGAACAAGCGCATGCTGCAATTCAAGATTTAAACGGGCTTCAGCAAGGAAAGTTAACCATTGGTGCTCTATTGACGACCGTAAACTACTTATTACCACCAGCCATTTTGAATTTTAATGAGTTATATCCCAATATTGAACTTTCCGTATTAGGTCTTCGTACTGGGGAAATTCGCGAAAAATTGTTACAAAATGAATTAGATATTGGCATTACATTTCTTCCTGTTCAAGACAAAGAAATCATATCTATTCCGCTTTATCAAAATGAACTTACTTTAGTAGTGCCAACTAATCACGAATTAACACAACACACTACTGTAACGATGGGAGTGTTACAGAAATATCCTATTATCCTTCTTCCCAAAAATTTCTTTTTAACACAGCTTATTCGTTCGCATTGTCAAAACTTTAACTTTACACCAAAACCAATTTTAGAAATAAGTACAATGGAATCATTAATTCACATGGTGTCAAAAGGAATGGGAATTACAGTGTTGCCCAAACCATATATAGACTTTCTACAGAGTAACTCTATTCAAGCTATTAAAATCAAAAATCCTACTGCAACAATAGAAATTGGAATTATTTATAGAAAGGATAAATATATGTGTGCCACTACACGAATGTTTATTGAGCAGTTACAAAAGATTGTAGCTTCTTTTCAAAAAATAGAAATTTAAATATAAAAAGAGAGTTATCGTTTATAGATTCATTTCATTTGAAACAGAAAAAATCGTAATAAACGCCATTCTTTCTGTATTGGAGTGAACCCTAAGAATGAATGGATATCTCCCGTACTACAATCTTTCCTTATTCTATTGGGAGAACACATAGGTGAAACAACAAAGGTAAAGTAAACAAAGAAAAAGAGTTGATTGTCTCTGCTGAAGGACACCAACTCTTTTGGGAGTTTCATTCATTTCTCACCTATAACGTATACCTTCTTTTCCCTTCCCATTTTATATACCAATTTGTTTTTTCTTAGTTGTAGCCTTCTCTTGAACAAGAAAATATATGCTCGGAAGGACGAGTAAACTAGCAATTGCACAAATTATTCCTAAGACAAAGAACGGTAAACCTTTACTCAAAGCAAACGATGCAACACTTGAAGCAATCGTCATTCCGATATACATTGCAGAACTATTTAATGCCATAACTGTCCCTCGTATAGCTGGATTTAATTCTGAGATCAAGGCAGTGAGTGAAGCCTGACCAAACCCAATACATATACTCCAGATCATATGTGCGGTAATCGCGTATTTTACATTTCCAATATATACAGAAAATAAAATCACACTTATAGAAGCAAATATACTTGCGATTGAAACCACTACTTTCTTACCTATTTTATCCGCCAATTTCCCACCAGCTACATTACCAATTACACTTCCTAAACCAGCAAAGAAAATAACAATTCCAATCTGTCCAATTGTAAACCCAAAATTTCTTCCATAATACACACCTATGTATGAGAACATACCATGTAGTCCTACAGTCCATAAAAACGTTGCTAATAACGCAAAGAAAACAGAGAAATTTGTAAATACGATTTTACAAGATCTAATCATTGCTCTGGGTGCAGAAATTGATAACTGGTTTTTCGGAATCTCTTTTTGTAACAATCGACTTGTAATTAACGTAACAAGCAAAGCCAGTAATCCAATAATATAAAATGTCCATTGCCAGTTTCCTACCTCAGATAAAAACGCACCGATAGGGACACCTAATACCGTCGATCCAACCATGGCTCCCATAATCATCCCCATCGCTTTTCCTCGTGACTGGTACGGTACTTTATCTCCTACTAATGCAAATACACTTGGCATGATCAGAGCTCCGGATAAACCAGTCAGTCCACGAAACAATAAGAGTATTTCAAAATGATTCGTAAGCCCGGTACAAAATGTAGCGGCTGAAAAAATGATAAGACCTGTGACAATCATTTGCTTTCTCCCCACCTTATCAGACAACGGTCCGAAAAATGGAGCTGTTATCCCATAGCATAGTGCGTATGCTGTAATTAAAAGCCCTCCCTTTTCAGCAGGCATTCCTGTTGTCTGTGAAATCGCAGGCAATAATGGTGAAACAATTAAAGAATCTAAACCGATAAAAAACGCGATAACTGCTAAAATACGTAACTTTGATTTTACTTGCAACTTGTATTCCCCTTTTTTACTTCATATATGAAATAATTATTTAAATTCCTCCTCACACCTCCGATTTTATATACGTTATTTTATTTCATATATGAATCATTTATATAAAGAAAAATGTAACAGAATGTTACACTTTTTCTTATATATCACAATTAAACTATGCGATGCTTCCATTTTAATAATAGTTCTTGTAGCCTCTGTTCTTCTTCATCAGTAAAACAACTACAATTTTCTTCTAAAAAACCTGCATATTTTACATCGACTTTTTCCCTAGCTATTTCTCCCTTTTCAGTTAAATACACAAGTGTTTCACGTTGATCATTTGGATTTTTCTCTGTCGCAACGTAACCATCTCGTTTCATCCTTTGGATCATCGTTGTCATATTACTTGGAACACACCCCATATTTTCAATTAGCTTAGACATAGAAACCTTTCCAGACTTCGCAAGTACTTGTATCACACCAAATTGAACATAACTTATATCGTGCTCTTCTATCGCTTTATCCAAATTTCTTTGCAGTTGATGATAGACATCTCGAATATTTCCATATAATTCTCTTTTTTTCATATCCATTCGAAAAAGCCTTCCTTTTTTATTTCATATATGAATCTTATTCCCATTTATTTCATATGTCAAATAAAGCGAATACGCAGCGGAACTTTTATATTTCGCTGCGTATTTATCCTTATCTATCAAATTTTCAAAACTATTTTTTAATTTGTTCACCACCTGCTATTAACATGCTTCCTGAGAATGTCTCCTTTTGCATGAAGACTTTATTAACCAACTCTTTCTGCTCATTTTGTGACATTACACCCTTACCTTCACCAAGATTACCGCTTTGTAATTTCCAAATCGTATTATGATCCGCATCAACTTTCTCGTATTTCCCTTGTTTCCATCTTTCTAAAATATCTATATATGTATTTTTATGATTCATATCACTACTCTTAACAATCCCCAATAAACTTTCAATTCGTTCTTGCGTTATAAAAATATAACCCCACTTTTGATCCGCTTTTACTTTTTGATGTGCCATTTCATGTAATGCGATTTGTAATTTTTCATCAGTCCACTTAAAGCCTTTATTAAAGTCACTATTTGGCAATGAATAATTACCATTATCTAACAGCTTTGCGTTCTCTGCTTTTACTTTACTATCGGCTAACACTTCCACTGCCGGAGCCGCAGTTGGTGTTTTTTTAGCGGTTGGTTTACTATGATTGAGATAATATAAAATTCCGTAAGTAAGTGCCACACCGATTACTACCATTCCAGCAATTATCCCTAGTATTTTTAATAGTGTTTTCATTGTACATATTTCCTCCCCCCAACATTCCATCACTCATTTTCTTCCTACCTATTTCGTTTTTCAAAAATAACTCGTTATAAATTATTCTTTAAAAATGCTTTTTCTTAAAAATTCTCCATCCATTCTCTCCCCCAAAATAACATTTGATCAAAATCTTTCATAGGTTTCCTTTTATTGTATTTCTATTCAGTTTCATATTGCAAGATTATTCTGTAAAAGGATTATGATTTTCTAAAATTCATATAAGAATTTTTCCATACACCATCTCTGCTCGGCAAAATACGGTTAGCTTTATCCAGACTATACCCTTTGAAATCAGTTGAATTAAGAAAGCATTTTATTTTTAAGTCATTTAAATTTGTGCTAGATTAGTATGTAAAGAAGATGACTGAAATGAGTTTATTACATAAAGGTATAACATTCCTTCATTTTGACGAAACGTATGAATTACAAAATAAACTTCATTCTTATCCACATGAAGATATTGATTTTAGACATCTAGAACACTCAAATTTATATTGTAAAAAATGCCCTGTATCATATCAAAGAACAGTTGCATAATAAAAAAATCAAATATGCTAATCTTAGAAACCTTCTATCAAACATCTAAACGTTATAGTCATACTCATTACTTTTCACATTATGCACGATGTTGTTCTAATCACAATCTAACTATCCCCCATAAATTACCCAATATTATGTTGTTTCAATTTTCTTCCCCACAATTGTCTCCATAATATAATGCAGGCAACAGCAAGCATAATTGTTGTGATTACACTTCCTTCAATCCCAAAAGTTCCTCCATGTAACGATTTCGGGCCGCTTGTTGTTGATTTAAACAGAGGTGTAGAGTATATTGTTGTACCACTTACCGCAAAACCATATATATTATATTGAGCCCAGTTCCATATAGAATGCCAAGCACATATACCCCAAAGACTATTTTCCTTTAATACATAAAACGCTGCGAATACACCAACTAATATGATATTTGATATAGAAAGAACTGTAATGCCTGGATTCAGTAGATGGAGAAATCCAAATAGTAATGAAGTAACAGCAACTCCAATCCATACCCGACTTCTAACTGAAATAACTGGAAATAACCAACCACGTACAACGATTTCTTCTGTGGCACCTTGTACTAAAAATGCTATTAAAGAACCTACCATTCCCAATATGACTGTACTTGAAATCCGTTGTATATGTAAGGTAACAGAACCACTTAAAACTAAAATTAAAACGGGTATTGTTATAAATATAAGCCCAATGAATGCTCCGCGTAAGTATTTTTTTAAAGCTTTATCTTTCCAAAAACCAATTGATGAAAATGGACGTTTTTCCACAAAACGAACCCATAAAAATACAAATAAAATTGCTCCGCCAAATGTTAATAACATCCTTAAGTTATCATAAATCCCTTTCATCAATGTCGTTTCTGCTTTTGGTAAAAACAACATAAATAGCATGAATAACTCACCAAGTGTTAAAAATACAATCGATAATATTACTGCTAAAATTGGATGTACTTTTTTTCGACCTTCCTTTGCTGCTTCAATTGTTTTAAATCGACTATTATTCAAAACTACTCCTCCCTTTCCTTTCATCACTTACAAATACTTCCTATTTTACACTGAATTTATTATTTTTTATACTTTTATATCCTCATTTAAAATTCATATCCATAAATAAAAAAATATAACAAGGGATGCCACTCGTAATCATCTGGAGTATTTTCACATATTTTCGAGCCAGGAATAATACATAAAAGTGAATATCTTTTATCTTGTTAATAAAAAAATTAGCTACATGAAATACGATCAACTCCCTATACCAATAGCATTATTGAAGCGCTCGCCCTTGAAAATATCCCATTTCCTTACAACACTTGCTATTTCTCACCATTTGTTGTAAGATAGGTCTTAAGGCCAAATTTATAAAAGCTTAACTTTACATATTATCAAGCATCTATTAAGAATAATAAGTATTCCTAATGGTTTTTTGATAATATGTGAATTTTTATTTTCGTTGAAATAAGACGGATCATATTGTAATTTATTTTTCTTATTTTTAGGAGGCATTTACCATGACATTAACAGGTAAAGTAAAATGGTTTAACAGCGAAAAAGGTTTCGGTTTCATCGAAGTTGAAGACGGTAGCGATGTATTCGTTCACTTCTCAGCTATCACTGGCGAAGGTTTCAAATCTCTTGACGAAGGTCAAGAAGTTAGCTTCGAAGTTGAAGAAGGCAACCGCGGACCTCAAGCTAAAAACGTTGTAAAGCTATAATTTAAACAATAAAAAGGTTGTTACCATCGCACGGTTAACAACCTTTTTAATATATAATTAAAATTTTTACATAAAAGGAGTGGTCACATGTATCGCAATCGAAAGAACGATGTAGCAGAAGTACCACCAGAACAAACCCCTGTTTGGGAATGTGAATCAGAGGATTGTTTAGGATGGATGAGAAAGAACTTTTCATTTGAAGAAGAGCCAAAATGCCCTTTATGTAAAAGTAGCATGAAAAGCGGAGAACGTTTATTACCTAAATTAGGTTGATTGCTTCATTCCCCTCTTATCTTTTGATAAGAGGGGTTCGTTATTTTTCATTACTATCTAATTATAATAGAAAAACCATGCGTACTATATCTCATGGTTCTTTTCTAAATCTGTTCGTATAATAGAATATATATATACATCTCGTTGTTGATCTCCTTGATGAATATACCCTCTTAATAGTCCTTCTTTCTGAAATCCTATTTTGGACAACATCTTACAAGATGCTACATTTTCAGGATATGTAATTGCACCGATTCTGAATATCCCTAGCTCCTGAAAACTATAAGTAATGATTTTTTGCACAACTTCCGTTGCATAGCCTTTTCTCCAGTAAGAAGGATGTAAATCATAACCAATCTCAGAACGTTTACTCCAAAGTTGTAAATTATTTAATCCAATTGTACCAATTAAAATACCTGTTTCCTTCAATACAATTCCCCATCGAATTGCACGTTTTTCAAAAAAATTTTTTGAAAAAGATTCAATCATACGCGAAGCCTGACCAAATTCTGTAAAGGAATTCATTCCATAATAACGCGTTACTTCTTCAAGCGAAAAGATTTCATATATTTTTTGACAATAAGATTGATCAATTTCAACTAAACGTAACCGTTCTGTTTCTAAAACAGGAAATGCCATTGAAATCCTCCTTTTCTTTTTACTGATTTATTATATCAGAAAAAGCTTCTCCAATCGGAAGTTTCATCATAAATAAAAGCCTGTTTTCTAAATAGATGAAACAGGCTTCCCCCATGGTTTTCTTAATTTATTCGGTTTATACACAATATTTAATTCGTTTTAAATCTAACAGAATTAATACTCTAAATTATTATCTTTCAGGTATTTTAACATATGTGAATTTTCTTTACAAACAAAAAATACTATATAAATATTTTATATCCTTTTCCCCTTTTTGATGATTTTTCCAGCTCCATGCTATAATCAATATAAGTGGGCATAGCCAAATAAATCGTGACTTCCATTAGTAAAATTTATTCAACCTTCACGAATCAGGATTTGACGATTAGAAAAAAATTACGTCATATAAATAAGTATTTTCATTAATACATACGCCAAAATACCAAATTTCTATGCCGGACTCTTCCCATTTTTCAGTGCCATCATTTGTATTATTTATTCTATTTACCGTACTACTTTTTGTTATGAAAGCTACTCGTGAAACAAATTTTCAAATTCTCATTGTACTTTTACTTAGTAGTATCCTTACTACAGTAGCGGTTCTCGCTTTAATGATTACAAAATTAAAGTTTCGTCTTCAATTACCAAAGTACATTTACTTTTTTTCATTCACACAAGGAATGACTGTTAGTTTCTACTTACTTTAAGGAACCTTTTTTGCGTTATCTCAAAACAGTAGTACTTTCATGATTTACGGTATTTATCTACCGTATGGAATAGGTGTCATTTTATCCTTATTTATAGGGAACAGCATGATTAATCGTTTCAGTCGTTATCACCCATTAACTGTAATCAATATGGGCTCTGTTTTAGGGCTATTATTTACTACAACACCATGGACAATTACGATTAGTGGCTTGTTAGTAGGCTTTTTCTCATCAATTCAAGCTAGAAAATTAAATCGCCTTGCTTATGATGCCACTGAATCATTTAAAGATTCTAGCCTCCTATTACGTAATCGTTGTTCTAAACTAGGCAGTATTATCAGCCAAATTTGTTTAGTTCTATTCATTTTATTAAGTAGTTTTATCAATCACATACCAATGAATCAAGTATTCCTAACACTTACCTGAAAAGAAATTCAAAACCAAAATCTGATGTTTACTGATTTAATAGTAACTGCAATCATTATGATTACCATAATCGGATTCCTACTATTATTTGGAACACGGAAAATGGAATTAACAAATAAAAATAAAAACTAATGTTTCTTCATTTAAAGAGGTGATTAATATAACAAGCATCTCTTTAAAAATGAACTATATACATTTGTTTCTCGAAAGCTTCCCTATATCCAATATTAATTGGATATTTATGTTAAAATATTAGTGAACAATACATCACGTTATTATTCGGAGATAAGAGTTGTATTAACGGAGGTGATTGAAAATCATGTATATTTTTATAGGCATTGTCCTCTTATTCATTTCACTTGTTTTTTTATTCGCACAGCGATTCGCACCAAACTCGGCGATGATGACAAGTTTCAAAGGAAACAGCTTGAAAAAATTTATAATTGGGCTTGTAATCGCCTCGGTATTATCACTTACATATGGATTTTATCACGCAGCCACTTATCAACCTTCCTTGCTAGACATTAAAATAAACAATACACAATATATCGTTTCAGGTGATATTGGTGAATTTGGTTATTTCTCAGAACAAATAATCAAAAAAGAAAAAGAAACCGAATATTTCCCTAATAAAAAATACATCCACAAAAGAAATAAAAGAAAAATATAACATAAAAGAGATTTATCAACTCTCCCCTTATTCATTTAAAGAAGCTGGTAACGTCACATTAACAATTACAGAAAATAAAACGAAACGTGCAGAAACTCTAATCAAAATTAAAAAGTAAACGATAGATACAATTTTTAGTAAAAAACAGACGAAATCCCACTCTTATACTAGAGAGGGATTTCGTCAAAAATATAAAGACTACATTATTCAAAGTGATTATTCAATGTTTTTATAATCTTCTCTGCCGTTTTCTTTCCATTTCCTATACAAGCTCCAATACCTACACCATAATATGAAGCCCCAGCTAGATACATATTTGGAAAAACAGCTAATAATTTCTCATTTAAAGATTGAACTGCATGGTTATGTTCTAAATGATAATTTGGCATTAAATCTTTCCAGTCCGTAACTTCAACAATTTGCGGTTCTCCCTGAATTCTAAGGCTTTTCTCAATATCAGATAAGGCAACTTGAATCAATTCTTCCTTACTTTTATGTTTCATTTTTTCATAAGCAGGATTCGAACTTTTATAAAACAATCTCACCAATAAATTTTGTTTATCTGATGTATGCTTCCATTTCCTGCTTGTCCACGTGCATGCATCACAAAGTAAATCACTATTTTCTGAAACAATGAAACCAGTTCCATCTACCGGTAATTGTTCATCAGCTATTTCAAACCCTAAATAAATGCTAATTAGCGAAGAATTTTTTAGTTTATTGAAATCATCATCTAATTCATTAGAACTTAATAATGTTTGTGCAACATCATGTGGAGTAGCTATAACAACGTAATCAGCTTTTATTGTCTCTTGATTTGAAAAAGAAACTTCATATTCATCATCAACTCTATTTACCTTCGTCGTTGTTACTCCTTTTCGTATATCTGTCTCAGCTAATTCCTCTTCTAAACGATTAATAATCGTAGAAAGTCCATTTTTAAATGATAAAAACTTCTTATTCCCAGCAGCCTGAAATTGTTTTTTATTTACTTCAAAACCTTTTATAATACTGCCATATGTATTTTTGTAATCAAGTAAATATGGTAGTGTAGAAGCCATTGTAAGCTCATTCAATTTACCAGAATACACTCCTGAAAGAACGGGGGAAATCTGTTTTTCAACCAACTCTTTTCCTAAAAAACTTTCTAAAAATACAGCGAGTGATGTATCTTTTGTAAAATCTTTATTCTTTGTAATAAAGTCTTTCAGTGCAATGATTTTCCCTTTCGTTGAAACTAACGTACTACTAAATAACGACTCTACACTCATCGGTATACCAAATACTGTTTCAGCAGGAATCGGATGTAACGTATCATTTGAGTAAATATAAGAAATACCTGTTTCGTTATATACCATTTCATCTTCTAAATTCAGTTCTTTTACAAATGGCATAACATTTTCATTTCGTGCAACGATTGAATCGGCTCCTGTTTCCAGGATGAAATCTTTTTCTTTCACACTGTGAATTTTCCCGCCCAAATATTCATTCTGTTCTACAAGGATTAATTCCAAATCTATATCGTAATCCTTTTTTAATCTTTCTAAATAATACATAGTAGAAAGTCCTGTAATACCTCCACCTATGACAACAACTGTTTTCATACCTGCTACGCTCCTAACCGATACTATAAATAAATTCCTTTATTATTATACCCAAAAATCAGCTTTTTCGACTAGCAACTTTCAAAGTTCTTGAAAAGGTATACAATGTATGTGAATACATTTCAGATTGATCATTATGCACTAAATGATTAAGCAAAAGGAAACATAGCAATATGAATCTCAGAATTTAGTTGTTTAAAAGATATAGCAGCTGAAGACTCATCCTCCGAACTCCCTCCAGCAATACATAATGCAGGCACTTAAAGATTAAAAACATCACTAGTTCCACAAAAAGGATAACGATTCGTTTCATTTCATAATTGAATGAAAGTTCTCCAAGCACTATTCTCATGAATTCCATTCATATACGAAACTACTTCTTCATTTTCAAACATTTTTTATGATGCACAGATTCTTGTTGTAAGGTTTCTTCTCAATTCTATGGTTGAACTGGAAAAACATCAACAAAAGTTAATGATTTCATTTTACTTGGTGGTCTTTTCATAAACAAAAATATCGCTAATCTATTTACTTTCTTTCATTAAAATATTTAAATAAAACATACTTCATATTACAGTAGTGTTTATAACATGATGAGATTCTAAAATGAGGTTCGTAACGCTTAATGATGTTAGAAGATATATTTAAATAAGGAAATAATTATACTTTTTAATATTTACAGCTAATAAACTAACAATTAAAATAACCAACTATCACTTAATCATTATTTCTGTATAAAGTGACCGCTCTTTATTTTAATAACATAAAATAATTTATTAACTTGTCTAATTCCTGGCTCATTTCAAGAACTTTTTGGTGTTGAAATCCATAATTTGAAACAAGTGCAAAAAGTTCTTCTTTTTTCACTTCAATGATATGTTCTAATTTTCTCAGCTCCATGTTTTATTTACTCGCTCCAATTTAAAAATATATGTACTCTAGTATAGACTACTTACATAATAAGTAAAAGTGTTATGTTTATGTAAATCTTACATCTTTAAGAAAAAGCTACTCCCCATTACAAGAAAAAGAATGCTTTACAAAAAAAGCATTCTTTTTCTTGTAATTTTTAATTATGTACAATTAAACCATTGGGCCGAAGACGACTCATCATAATTTCATCAATGAACTTACCATGAGCTTTTAGATTCCCCTTTTTTATACCTTCTTCCCTAAATCCAAATTTTTCATATAGTACTTTTGCACCAGGATTTATTTCCAAAACACCAAGTTCTACTCTCTCTAGCATTAACCAATTATCTGTAAGATCCAGCATTTTCGTCATCAAGGCTTTCCCAATGCCTTTATTATGATATTCACTATCTACACCGATAAATAAATCTCCCGAATGTGACCTTCGTCCTTGCCCTTGCGTTAAACCAATAAACCCAACGACTTTTCCATCATACTCAGCAACAAATTCAAATTGATTCGGCGCTAGATTTCGAATCCTATTTTCCATCGCATCCACTCGCATACTAGGCAAGAAAACCATATATGGTAAAACATCATTTTGTATGCATATACGATGAATTGCTCTAGCATCTTGTATCTCCACTGCACGAATCGTAACTTCCATTACATTACCTCCTTTTCAACTAATACAATATAGATTCTTTATACTACGCAAAACTCCTACTTGCATTTATCTTTAAATCTCCTAATTCATCTGTTTGCATAACAATATTTTTAAAACTTTTATATAGAAAATATAAAGTTTCCTTTTCTTATTTCCTGAATTATCATATAATAACGGAATGATTTTTTATTTTTCTAAAAACTATAGTTTGGAGGTTTTCATATGACTACACTCGGTATTATCCGCCATGGCAGCACACATTGGAATAAAGAAGGTAGAGCACAAGGAAATTCAAATATTCCACTTGATCAAGCTGGATTATCTGAAGCTTATAAACTTGCAGAACGTTTAGCTACAGAAAATTGGGATTTAATCTATTCTAGCGATTTATTAAGAGCGAAACAAACTGCTGAGGCAATAGAAAAAAACATTGAAAATATAGAAATCTATTTAGACCCTAGACTTCGCGAAGTAAGCGGTGGACAAATTGAAGGAACAACCGAAGATGAACGAATTTCGAAGTGGGGAGATAATTGGAGAGCGCTTGATTTAGGAATAGAAAGTAGTGACAGTGTTAAAGCAAGAGCTATACCTTTTATTGAAGAAATTACATATAAATACCCTAACAAAAACATCTTAATCGTTAGTCATGGCTCATTCATTAAGCACCTTCTCAAAGAACTAGTACCTCATTTGAGCATGATAGAATCTCCTAAAAATACATCAATAACTAAAATTATAAAAATAGAGCACGGATGGGATTCAGAATTATATAATTGCACGGTACATTTAGATTAGATGTTTGTGCGGAATAATTGAAGAAGGATGCTTTCTGACTGAAAGCAAACATTCCTAAAAATAATGTACTGCTCCCATAACTAATAACTGAATATGGAACTAGAGAGAGCTTTTTACGAACATGCTGACCGACAAAGAAATAAGCCGTTATGATACCAGCTGCAATAAAGGCTAATATATCGCCAAACAACGCCTGACCACTAATTTGAAAATCTTGCCATCCATTATCTTATATTTTTATTTTCATATCCTGATAAATTCCACTTCGCCTGCTAATCAATACCTCTTTTCTTTTTATCTCATAATATTAATATATGAATTAAAACAAATTAACAGACACCTTTTTACTTTCTCTACAATTACTTCAAAATAATTTGGACTAATCTCTCCTTTCACACAGTAAGCTGAAAATGAAGGCTATAAAAATGGAGTGTGATTCTATGGAACGATTATGGATTCCGATGATCGTTACGTTTTTTTCGTTTGGTGGATTACTATTAGGTGGTGCTGTCGGGCTGGCAACGCGGCAACTTATTGAAGAAAAAATGCACCGTTTATACGCATTATGTGGTGGCATTTTATTTGGATTATTATCACTAGAAATCATTCCAGAAACTTTTTCAAGCTATGAAATTATTGGTCCTCTGCTTGGAATTTCCATTGGTATATTAATTATGAGTTTACTAGATAATTATTGCCATCACCCTATCATACATAAAAAAGACCAGCAAGCATGGCAAACTTTTTTATTTCTCTCCTTCGCTATTTTTATGCACAATATGCCGAGCGGATTTGCATTGGGTACTGCCTTTACAAGTCATAACGAAACTGCAATTCCGTTCTTATTTGCGATTGTCATACACCATATTCCAGAAGGGTTAGCCTTAATCATTCCTTTTCTATTTACACAGCATAAATATATTTCATTTCTATTAACAATTTTGTTATTATCAATTATCCTCGGCACTGGTACACTCTTTGGGATTATGATGAACGGGAAAGCAATTCACTTACAAGGACTCATAATGGGGAGTGCAATCGGTTCTTTAGGTTATGTCACAATACATGAGATGTTATGGAAAGCTAAAAAACACCTTTCTCTTTTCCCCTTCCTTTCTTGGTCTATTAGTGGATTTTTACTCATAACCGTTTTTACTCTTTTCGCTGACCATCATTAAAATAAGGATTCGTTTTTTGTATATTTTACCTATTTATCCAAAACATAATAGTATCTCAATGCACAAGGAGGATCTATTATGTTTCGTAAAACAGCGGGTGAAGCGCTTGTTGATTTGCTTATCGAATGGGGCGTTGATCACATTTACGGTATGCCTGGGGATTCAATCAACTCAATTATTGAGCCACTTCGAAAAAAACAAGACCAAATTAAATTCATTCAAGTTCGCCATGAAGAAGCCGGTGCATTAGCGGCTGCATCTTATGCAAAATTAACAGGAAAACTCGGCGTTTGTATGGCGATTTCTGGTCCTGGAGCTATTCATTTATTAAATGGATTATATGATGCGAAACTAGATCAAGCACCGGTACTCGCAATTACAGGGCAAGTTGAATCAGACTTACTTGGAACTGGATTCTTCCAAGAAGTAAACTTAGAAAGAATGTTTGATGATGTAGCTGTTTATAATCAACGAATTATGTCAGCTGAACAACTCCCTGCGGTTGTAAATCAAGCGATTCGTATGGCATATACAAAGAAAGGTGTATCTGTTCTTACCATACCAGATGATGTTCCGAAATTTGAAGTGGAAGCTGGTGCACGTATAACAAGTTCTTCTTTTACATTACCCGAACTCTTTCCGCAAGAGGACGATCTAAAGTTAGCAAAACTAGCATTAAATGACGCAAAAAAACCTGTTATTTTAGCTGGAAAAGGAGCAAAACATGCGAAGGAATCTTTACTTGCATTTGCAGAACATATTGGTGCCCCAATCGTTTTAACACTTCCAGCAAAAGGGATTATTCCTGATGAACATCCTCTTTGTATAGGTGGATTAGGGTTAATTGGGACAAAACCGTCTTACGAAGCAATGAAGAATGCGGATACATTAATTATGGTTGGTACTTCTTATCCTTTCACTGGCTTTTTACCTGAAAAAGCCAAAACGCTTCACATTGATACGGACCCTGCGCAAATTGGAAAACGTTATGCGACAGATATCGGATTAGCTGGTGACGCAGATAAAACATTGAAATGGTTTTTAGAAAATGTGAAGAAGCATACGGATCATTCATTCCTAGAATATCATCAAGAACTGATGAAGAAATGGGAAGAAAAATTGCATAATCAAGAAGAGGACTCTTCTACTCCAATTAAACCACAAAGAGTGATGCATGCCTTACAACATGTTGCTCATGATGATGCAATTTTATCAGTAGACGTTGGAAATGTCACAGTATGGGCTGCTCGTCATTTTCGGATGACGAATCAGCAGTTTATCATCTCTAGTTGGCTCGCTACACTTGGATGTGGTCTACCTGGCGCAATTGCTGGCAAAATTGCTTATCCAGATAAACAAGTCTTTGCAATTTGTGGTGATGGTGGATTTGGAATGACGATGAATGATTTTGTCACTGCCGTTAAGTATAAATTACCAATTATCGTTGTTGTATTAAATAACCATAAAATCGCTATGATTAAATTTGAGCAAGAAGTAATGGGAAATATTGAGTTTGGTACAGATTTAACAAACCCTAATTTTGCAAAATATGCAGAAATATGTGGCGGAGTTGGATACCGAGTAGAACATATTGATGAATTGCTTCCTGCTTTTGAAAATGCTGTTAAGCAAAATAAGCCTTGTATTATTGATGTAGTAGTAGACGTAAATGAAGCACCAATGCCTGCAAAAATTACATTTGGGCAAGCGGCTGGATATACGAAGCATATGCTAAAAGAGTTATTCGAAGAAGGAAAAATCGATTTACCTCCCTTGTAAAATGAAAAAAAGATAGATGAGAACAGTTTGCCCTCATCTATCTTTTTATTTAGACACTTCTTGGTGAAAAGAAAAATCTTTTCTTTCACTTTTCATCTGTTTTTCAACTTTTTCTTCTTTCTTTTCTACTTTCTTTCTTCTCAGATTTCCTATTCCAATCGCCCCTTGTAGACTATTACTTATAAGATTTCCTGCCAAAATTGTCAGGCTATAGAAAAAGACCGGTACAAGAACGATCCAAGTATGTGTGGTCAAATGACGGAAATTTTGTCCAATCAGTCCTGTCCACTCCTTCGTCACACTATCTGCATCACCGCTATATGATATAGTTCCTCCAAAAAACAAATGGAGTAAACCAAGATGTAAAAATAGTAATAACATACTAACAAATTGCTGCACAACCAGTAAGAAAAAAGATGGCAAAAGATGCGGCCAGACATGCCGACATAATTGATGCCATCATAAACTCTTCCCCTTTTACACGTTGCACCTCTTGCGCCGTATACAGCATGACAGTCGGCACAGCCAAGCATGTGAGAATACTAATTTGAAATAGAACTCGCATTGTGAAAGGAACTGGAATAGTACCATTTTCAAAGAATAAAACCTCTCTTAACATAAAATACGAAATCATGATCATTGGAACTATACTAAATGGATCAAAAAATGAGGAAATAACCGGAAAAGAACGTTTACTATACATACCAAGAAGTAAACCTAACCCTCCTCCAATGATAACTCGCAGAATTGCAACAAGTAAACTTGCACCAATTGTCCATTTTGCACCTTCTATTATTAACTGGAATAAATCACGCCCTTTACTATCACTCCCAAACCAAAACTGAGATGATGGAGGAAAAGGCGCTGCTTCTACTTGTCCTTTTTCGTTGTACAACATCGTTATTTCTCGAATTTCTCCATCGAAAAATAGAGTATTTCCGATACTGACAAGCATAAGCCCGCTTAAAAAAATAACACCAACCCAAAATCTCATGTCATGTTTTAACGTTTGCCACATATTACACACGCTCCTTTATCACATTTTGCATGAGCGTATGTAACAAGCGAAATAAGAAGAAAATTGGGACATATAATAAAACTAAGCACACTGTAAACACTTCTATTTTCGAATTTTCTTTTACGAATACAAACATGCCATATGTATTAAAGAGCCATTCAATGATATAAAGATTTGATAACATGAATAAAATATTCGTTTTTGCATAGTAAACCGTAGTAAGTAACACATTTCTTGAAATATGATGTGTTAATATATACCGTAAACTTAATCCCTTACTTTTCGCAAATAAACTATAGTCTTTTTCTAACTCCTCTCTAAAGCGAAGTAATAATAATTTAATAAATAATAACGTCGTGGGCAATGTAAGGCATAAAATCGGTAAAAGACGCACCCTTTCTCCCGAAATCCCTGCAAACTTCACTGGCATCCATCCTGTTTTTTGAAACACCACCACTACCAAAAGTTGTGATAATAAAATGAGTAAAATATCCGGAATACTTTCAAGTATAAGGAAAATCCCGCTCCATATGCGTTGCCTAGTATGGGACCGCTGCAGTACCCATACAACAAGAAGATATGCTATTAATAAAGAGAGTAGAAACGACGAAACAAATACTAGCATCGTCTCCATATAATGCATCCAAATTTGCGGAAATAACATTCGTGAGTCACGAAACCCATACGTAATCTCCCTTGGATGAAGCAATTTATCACCAAGATATACAATTGCTTTTCCATATCCAACAAGATCTATTTGTAATCCTTTAAATAAACGCGGGAGTGCCCCTAAACAAAGAATACATCCCAGTGCAGCAAATAGTTGCAAAAAAGTAATCCCCCACCACTTTCCAACTCGAAGTAACATCACATTCTTCCTCTCTAAATCATAATACCATTTTACAAAAAATTCAAAAAATGTAAAATATATTTTTTGAGATTGAAATTGTAGTTTAGTCAAAGATTGTTTAACAAATATAGAAAGCGCTTTGTAACTTACGTTATAAAAACTATTTAAAAGACAGTTTATCCTTCTAGGAGCTAACAGACGCATAAGAATGGTGGCGGTGTTCCTCAACTATATATCAATCGTTATACAAGCAAAGGTTGCGAATATCTATACATTTTTTGAAAACATATATATACAGCTATCCCTATATGACACACTATTCTTGAGAGAACCCTCTAATATATAGGTGTATTTTTTATGTTTTCTATTACTAACGACTGAGTTGATTTACAGCGTTTGCTGCTTCCTGTGACGCACTTGCCGCATCTCTTGATGCACTTGCTGCTTCTTTTGTCACACGTATCTGTTTTTTCAAAAGAATATTTTGCTCTTCTAACAAAGTTCGCTGTGCTTCACTCGTTTCAGTAACTTGCCATACCGCTAAAGCTTCTTTTAAATCATCTGCTGCTCCGCTCTCTAGTGCGGCAATACATCCATCAATTTTTTTGACTGTAAAATACTTAATTGGAATCGGTACACTCCTTTGAAATTTTTGATCATATTCCTGAATCTGAGGATCATATTTAGAGGCTGTAACTTTCCTAAATATACTTATCATAGATGGCCACACAGCAACGAGTACAATCAGGGAAGCCCACATTATAAACATACTACTTGTATCATTATACCTAAATAGCCACCCTGGCAAGATGATTAATAATACGAATGCAACCAGTACCCCAGGTATGCGACTAGGACGCTTGTGTATCTTGTTCATAATACTTTCATAAGAAGATACATAATAACGCCCTTCTCTTAATCTTTGAATCCATTCTTCCTTTTGCATACACATGACACCCTCCTTTTGTCAATTCTATTACTACCTAATTATATAATTTAAAACAAAATATAAATAGAAAATTCAGAATAAAAAACATAATATTTTCTAAGATATTCCATATTATATTTTCCGCTGTGTATCGTCAAAAGTAAAAATAAAAAAAACGCACTTATCCTTCATAAGCGCGTTTTTCATTCTGCCAGCAAATTACCTCATTCGGTATTACTTTGCAACTTGTTCTTTTGGAAGAACCATACTCTTATACAATTGAACTGTAATCCAGTAATATACAACATAAATAATAAGAAAGATTCCAATCGGCATCCAAACTTTTACAAACGGATCAACTAAGAAGAGACGGAATAAGTTAAGTCCTACTAAAATATGTGAAATACCAATGATAGCCGGGAAGATAAAGAGATATGAAATTTCTTTATAGATACTACGCGACAACATACTACGGCGCACTCCAATTTTTCGAAGCATTTCATAGCGACGTACATCACGAGAAGCTCCTGTTAAAATTTTAAACATAAGAGAGCTCGCCATCATAGCTAAGAATGCAATTCCAAGGAAGAATCCCATAAACATCGTACCGCTCATGAAACTATTCATAAATTGATAAGTTGTCATTTTTGTATATAATTCTACTTTTCCGCCTTTTGCTTTTTCTACTAACTCTTTTTGTCGTTGATCAATATCTATTAACAACGGTTTATATTTTTGTAAGTCATCCACTTGCACTAGCGTGACACTATGTTCCGTTCCTTGAATGTTTTTATAATGGTCCTTATCTGCAATTCGAACAGGTTTCCCGTTGAATTGATTGTGTGTAACTTGAACTTCCCTTATGATTGCATCATTCCAATCACTTGGCATATGTGGAAGTTTACTTGCTGCCTCAGGTGCTTCCATAGATGTATAAAGAGGTTCCGTTAATGGTTCTTTTACACGTTTACGTACAGGCTCTTTGACATTCTTTGTATCTTGATGATCAGAAATGAGTGGTGGCTTTGCAGTTAAATCTTCTCGTAAATAATAGACTGCTTCCCCGTCCACTTTATATTTATAAGTTCGTTGCTCTACAATTTTCATTTGTTTTAATGCCGCTATATCTTTTTCATTCGGATCATGAATTGTCGCATCATAGACTCGAGAAAAATCCGTCATAATACCAACATTTTTTTGAAAAGCCATTCCAGCTGTCATCGCCCCTGCACCAAGCGCAATTAGCATCGCGACAGTCCCAAGTACCCGAGATAAACTATTTATTCGAAAACGAAGCTGAGCATATGTAAAACTATTTAAACCTGTTTCATTTCGTTTTTTGTTGCTTTTTAACTTTGTTACAAACAATGGTAACAATGAGCTAAAAATAAAATATGTCCCTATCGTTGTAGCACCCGTTGCTAGTATAAATCCTATTTCACGTAACTTGTCTATATGCAGTATAGAATAGTATCCTGTCCCTAACAGTAACACTCCCATTACAGTAAAAATGATAACATGACGTTTACTCTTTTCTATTGCATCTTGTGTTTCATCTTCACGAAGTAGCTCAAGTTCAGTTTTACGCAATAACCGTATACTATTGATAAATCCAGTAATAATAAATAAGATCAAGAAGAAACCACATGTAACAAGAACTGCAGGTAAATAAAATGGTGCATAGCCTTTCGCCGAAATTTCTAAGCCATTCATTAAAAAATTCCCCGCTGCACTTGCTAGTAATATTCCTACAATAATCCCAATAATAATGCTGATAATTCCCATACCGAATGTTTCGGTAAATAATAACTGAGCTACTTTTTTCTTCTTTGCACCGAGCATCATATACATACCAAGCTCTTTCCTGCGCAATGTAAGTAAAAAGGAATTCGCATATACGATATAAAAGACCGTAATGAAGGAAAGTAAGACAGCACCAACCCAAAATACAAGGCGAATACTGTTAATCATACTATTATCTTTTGTAAATTGACTGTTAATCGCCATCGTTTGAAACATATAGAAGATACTTATACTAATGACGAGACCAACAAGCAAAACAAGATAGTCCTTTAACATTTTTTTCATACTATGACGTGATAATTTCAATAACATGATCTCGCCCCCTATTTGGATTCAGTCGCTGAGCCCATATGAGCAAGCACACCTAAAATATCTTGATAGAAATCCTCTCGTGTCCCTTGGCGTTTCAATTCTTTATAAAGTAGCCCATCTTGAATAAATAGAATCCGCTCACAATAACTCGCACTAAATGCATCATGCGTTACCATTAATATACTTACTCCATGATTTTCATGTAAGTCTTGCATCGCTTCTAGTAAACTCTTCGCATTTTTGCTATCAAGTGCACCTGTTGGTTCATCTGCTAATACAATAGCAGGATTATGTACTAAAGCCCGCGCTGCAGCTGTTCTCTGTTTTTGTCCACCAGAAACAGCTGATGGATATTTCGTTAAAATTTCTACAATATCTAATTTCTGTGCAACCTCATTTACTTTCCCGCTTATCTCACTTGAAGGCACTCCTTGTAGTGAAAGTGGCAAAGCAATATTCTCATAGATCGAGAGATTTTCAAGCAAATTAAAATCTTGGAAAATAAACCCCAGTTTTTGAGAACGGAAATCTGATAAAGCGTTCCCCTTCATTGAAGTAATATCTGTGCCTGCTATCGTCACACTTCCTCCTGTCGCATGATCAAGTGTACTAATTACATTTAGTAGTGTCGTTTTTCCAGATCCAGAAGGTCCCATAATCCCAACGAATTCCCCTTCTTGTATCGTAAGCGATACCCCTCTTAATGCTTTTGACTGGCTTTCATTTCTTTTGCCATATGTTTTCTCTACACTTTCTACTGTCACTACATTTGTTGCCATTCCCATCACTCCATCCCATTTTGTATATCATTACTTTGCCATACGTTTCTTAGATTTCTCCTACATAAATTCTTAAGATTTTTTTAATTTCACATCTTTTATAACGAATTTGATAAGAAAAATCTTATATCCCTAACTTCCTTTCTTAATATTCTCATTTTTACCTACAATCTTCCTGCGATTTATCTTACATTCACCTTACATTTTTGTAAGGTACAAAAATAGCAAATTGAAATCCCCCACCTACACTTCGTTTAGAGGAGGGAGTCTTCTCGGTTAAAATGATAAACAGGTTAAAAATGATTTTTAACGACGAATAACTTCGAATAATTTCTTTATGATAGTAAAAAACACACTACTTACTTAAAGTAGTGTGTTTCAACCTGATTGATTTATGATTTATTACTTAGATCCTTTATTATAAACTTCCTTCCGTATACTTTCCATAAATGCAGATAGCAAAACCACTTCAGATTTTTCTTCACCATATTTACGCACATTTACAGATCCATTCTCCATTTCTTTATCCCCAATAACAAGAATGTATGGTATCTTTTGGAGCTGTGCCTCTCGTATTTTATACCCTAATTTTTCACTACGAGCATCTCGTTCGGCGCGAAGGCCAACGCTCTTTAACTTTTCTTCAATTTCTTTTGTATATTGTTCATGTACTAGAGTAGAAACAGGAATTACTTTTACTTGAACTGGAGCTAACCATGTTGGGAATGCCCCTCCGAAATGTTCAATTAGTATTCCTAGGAAACGATCAAAAGAGCCTAATACAGCACGGTGAATAACAACCGGTCTTCTTTTCTCATTTCTTTCATCAATATAATTCAAATCAAATTTCTCTGGCATTTGAAAATCAAGTTGAACTGTTCCGCATTGATGACTTCTTTGTAAAGCATCTTTAATATGAAAATCAATTTTTGGTCCGTAAAATGCCCCATCTCCTTCGTTCACTCTATATTTATAATTTAATGATTTCAGTACATTTTCAAGGGCCTCTTCTGCTTGCTTCCATAGCTCATCATCACCCATTGAATCTTCAGGCCTTGTTGAAAGCTCCACTTCATATTCAAAACCGAATGTTCTATAGACATAGTCAATTTGTTTTAACACTGACTTTATTTCACTTTCTATTTGCTCAGGTGTCACAAATAAATGTGCATCATCCTGACAAAATGTACGAACTCTTAATAATCCATTTAATGCACCGCTGAATTCGTGGCGATGTACTTGACCAAATTCACACATCCGAATTGGTAAATCACGGTATGAGCGTAGTTTATGTTTAAATATAAGCATATGTCCGGGACAATTCATCGGCTTTAATGCAAAGCTTTTATTGTCTACTTCTGAAAAATACATATTATCTTTATAATGATCCCAGTGCCCTGATTCTTCCCATAGGCCTTGATTCATCATAATAGGAGTACGAACTTCTTGATAATCATATTTTTGTTGTATTTCTCTTAAAAAGGACTCTAATTCATTACGAACGATTTGTCCTTTTGGTAAATAAAAGGGCATTCCTGGTGCTTCTTCTGAAAACATAAATAATTCAAGTTCGTTTCCTAACTTACGATGATTTCTCTTTGCTGCTTCTTCTAAAAACTGCAAATAATTTTCTAATTCTTTTTGAGAAGAAAATGCAACGCCATATATACGCTGAAGCACTTGATTGTTACTATCTCCTCGCCAATATGCACCGGAAACATGAGTTAATTGAAATGCTTTCAAGTAACCAGTTGACGGTAAATGCGGACCACGGCATAAATCAACAAATTCTCCTTGTTTATAAATTGTTACAAGTTCATTTTCAGGGATTGCTTCTAAAAGCTCTAACTTTAAGTGATCATTTATATCTTGAAAAAGTTTTTTCGCTTCCTCCCTAGTAATTTCAACTCGTTCCATCTTCAAGTTTTCATTTATAATATTTTGCATTTCATTTTCAATTTTAGGTAAGTCTTCTACAGCTATACTATTAGCAAGATCCATATCGTAATAAAATCCATTTTCAATAACAGGTCCTACACCCAGTTTTACATCGCCATATATTCTTTTGACAGCCTGCGCTAATATATGTGCAGCAGTATGTCTCGCAACTTCTACTCCTTCATCTGAATCCATAGTTATAATTTGAATTTTGGCATCTTGTTCGATATTTCGATGTAAATCAAATAATCGGTCATTCACCTTTCCTGCGACTGCTTTCTTTTTTAAACTCGGACTAATTGATGCTGCAATCTCTTCTAGAGTAATTCCTTTTACATATTCTTTGGCACTACCATCTGGAAAAATAATGTTAATCATCTGTTCTCTCATTTTAATCGCTCCATTTCATAAATAAAAAAGCACACTCATCCCTAATAATAGGGACGAGCGTGCTTTTACCCGTGGTTCCACCCAGATTCCCATCATACTAAACATACAATGGCTTCTTTTACGGTAACGTCGCTTACACGGCACTAGATACTCTAATTTCCCCAGTGCAGCTCTAAGGTGGTAAGTTATTCTACTTGCGTTAGGAAGTTCTCAGCACTCCTTCCCTCTCTGTACAACCGTTAAAAATAACTCGTGTCCTTTTCTTCGCTTATTATGAAATTAAAAATAAAAAAGCATACTCATCCCTAATAATAGGGACGAATATGCTTATATTCGTGGTTCCACCCAGATTCCCATCATATTAAACATACAATGGCTTCTTTTGCGGTAACGTCGCTTACACGGCACTAGATACTTTTATTTTCCCTAGTGCAGCTCTAAGGTGGTAAGTTATTCTACTTGCGTTAGGAAGTTCTCAGCGTTCCTTCCTTCTCTGTACAACCGTTAAAAATAACTCGTGTCCTTTTCTTTGCTTTTAAAACAACATCCATTAATTGTTATTTAATATATCCTATTCCATTTATTTTGGCAAGTGTTTTAAAAATAAAAATAAAAAAAGATTTCCAAACATAAAGTGAAACTTTAATCAGTGGGGGCTTTTCTCATCCCCACTGATTATCATCCCTCACCAATCGGGCTTTTACGAGCAGTTGATTTCCCAACTATCTTCCTCGTTTTTCTCTGAATCTTGAGGTGGGGGTCTTACTGCCCATTAATGCGGGATAAAAAAAGAGAGAATAAACCAAAACAATTCACTGTTTCGGGTTACCCTCTCTTTTTTACCAATCTTGTGGTTCGTAGTTTAAGTCTGCAAATAATCTTTTTTTCTCTTTCTTCGTTAAATCTCTCCACTGTCCAACTGGTAAATTATTCAACTCGATATTCATAATTCGCGTACGTTTTAATGTGTATACTTGATAACCTAAAGCTTCACACATACGACGAATTTGGCGATTCAATCCTTGTGTTAAAATAATTTGGAATTCATATTTTGATAACTGTGTTATTTCACAAGGAAGTGTTTTTGTTCCTAAAATTTTAACACCCGCTGCCATTTGTTTTAAAAATTCAGGCGTAATCGGTTTATCTACTGAAACAATATATTCTTTTTCATGTTTATTTTCAGCACGTAAAATTTCATTAATAATATCGCCATCATTCGTTAACAAAATTAAACCGTCTGAATCTTTATCAAGACGTCCAACGTGATTAATTCGTAAAGGATGATTCACTAAATCGATAATGTTACCTTTAACTGCCTTTTCACTTGTACATGTAATACCTACTGGTTTATTTAAAGCGATATACACATGGTCTCGAGCAATTCGAAGCTGCTCTCCATTTACTCGCACGTCATCACCTGGTTGTACTTGGTCACCTATTTTTGCAACCTTTCCGTTAATAATTACTCTTCTTTCATTAATTAACTTATCTGCTCCGCGTCTCGATGCTTTTCCAGATTCACTAATAAATTTATTTATACGCAAGTTAGGCACATCCTTTTCTTTAAAAATTTCAAGCTCACACTGCTTCTACCGTACAATACAAAAGGGTAAGCCTCCTATTATAACTTAAATATATTAACATGAAAGGGTATATGACGTCTTCTATAATTTTCATGTTTAAAAGAAAAGAATTCGTCTCATTGAACGACATACCAATTATACATTCACTGCACACCTTCTACTTTTGAACTAACCCTTCATACAACTATAACTACTAAAAGCATTTACCCTAGATATAACATCATTTATTCACTTTTTTCACAATTCATATACAGACCATTCTTTTATACACGCAACTTGCTTCCCATTTATATTTTCAACATCCTCCGTTACATGAGCTAATTCATATAATCCAGGAAAAATTTCTTTCACATAACGCCGATGTGACATTTCATTTTCCCAAAAAGAAATGACTACATAACGATGGGAGTTTTTAAGAGTCCTTCCCACAACGCCGCCTAACATTCCTTCTGATTTTTCCATTCCTTTATTCCAAATTGTTTCTTGTATATGCAAAAAGTGCTCTTCCCTTCCTCTTTTCACATCACAAACTGCAGCGCTGACAAATAGATTTTTTGCAAGTACATTCGTAAACGGAGTAGCTTTCATTTCAAATAACGTTTGAAATAACTCTATTTCACAAGATACATACGTATCCTTTTGATTACTATTATGAAAAATTGGATCATGCATTTCATTCATAAATGTTTGATATGTATTCATGTTTTCCCAAACAGTAAATACACAGGCCTCATCTTCATCCCAGCCCCCGAACTGTCCATGAAATCCCTCTAAGTTTTGTAAATCTCTCCATTTCTCTTGCGCCTCTGAAAACAAACCCTTTTTCTCTTTTTCTACCTGACAAAATATCGTTTTTAATAACATGCTGCTCCCCCTTACTATAACTAAAAAAATGGCACTATTTGTTTACATAATAAAATTATGTTTTGCTTCATTCACTATTATTTAAATAATAATTCGCTTCTTTTATCATCCAACTCCCAAAGTTATCTAAATATGCTGTAATTTCCATTATGTCGTCTATAGGATTAACTGCATATTGCAGCGCTTTCCTCATATTTTGTTCTTGCTCTGGAAAATGCTTACTAAACAACTCATACGCTGGATAAAGGTCTCTAGAATAAAGTCCTTCTTTATCAATTGTTAATGCTAATCCTGCTCTAACTATGATTTTCATAATCCAGCGGCAACAATCTAATATATCTTCCCTACCTTTATTATGAATTAATTCTTTACATGCTTGTTCAATTTGTGGCTGTAAATGTATAAGATGTTCACGTGCTAATTCTCGACTTACTTTGTATTTAGGTAGCTGTGATCTTATATCTTCACCGAGTATACATACTCCATGTGTTTGAATCATAAAGCTTATAAACGAAAAACGACTGGAATGTAACACTTCTTCAACATCATAAAAACTTAATTCCACCCCAGATATACAACCAAATTTTTGAAGCAATTGTTGCTCTATACTTTCGATCCATTCCAGGTCTATTGCCTTCGGATCTTTTCGAACTAATATAATTGTGTCTATATCTGCAATTCCCTCTATTCCAATTCCTCTTGGAACAGATCCTCTTATATAAATGCTATGAAGGTCATCCTGTAGCAAATGAAAACATATATCCTTTACTTCTTGTATAACCTTCAAAAAGACTGGTTGAATGTTATTGATATGTGAATCATTAATAATGTATCCTGTGTCATCTACGGGACAAAAACGACCTATTTTCTTAATAATTGACAATCAATCAGCTCATTTCTATATAAAGTGTTATATACAAATTAATTATAAGACAAAAGATTCAGAATAAAAACAAAAAGAAACTTTATCATGGTATGCTTATAATATATTTACTAAATAATCCAATAAAAGGAGTATGTTTACAATGAAACTCGCATTCTCAGTAACCGATTCAACTCATATTCAAGAGATTGAAGCAGAAGGTTTGAAACTACTAAACGAATTACAAAGCTTCATACCTTTATTGCAAGAAAAGGTTACAATCCTCTCACCACCAAAAGGAATCGTATTTCACGATTTAGAATCTGCAACACAAGTTTATTCAAATATTCCTATGCCAGCTTATACTTCACGTGATTTGATTCATATTACACCACTTATTGATGTATGGAAAAATATCTACTTATCTGTAACTGACGGAAAAGAACTTAAAAAAGCTCAGCAATATTATAAGCAACTTAATATACTCGACATCGCAACTATTGCTGCACATGAATTTGTACATCACGCTAAAGAATTCCATAGTGATTTTGATGAAATTGATGAAGAATCGATGTGGTTTGAAGAAGGCATATGCTTTTATTTACCAAGAAAACTAATGATGTCACATGAACAATTTAAAACAATTATGCAGGTAGAAGATGAATTAATTAGCATATATCAAGCTGAATTTAGTAATTACCCTTTAAATAAGTTCGGCAAGTCTGCGGAAAGTGGATCATATGCGGGAGCTTTTTATGATTATTGGCGAAGTACGAAATTGATTCGTATACTAGTAGAACAATATTTTAATAATGATATTCAAACATTATTTTCCTGTTATCACGAATGGGTTAAAATCAAAGAACAAATCTCACTTCATGCATTCTTCGTTCAGAAATTAAGTCTTTCTCCACTAGATGCAAAGGAACTCGGATTGTTATCTTAAATAATAAATAGGACATAGACAAAGTAATCATCCTGTTTATGTCCTATTCCGCTGATATCTTAAACTATTCTTCAAACAAATAATAAGTATTTTCTCCTGGATAGCGTAATACAATCACCTTCCTATCTCCTTTTTGAAATACTACAGTATGCCCATCTTCTCCAAGGTTCTCCCATCCCTTTACTTTTGAAATAGGCATTAGACTTATATATTGGTAATCTGCTTAATTGTCATCTTCAATATGAATAGCTAACATAGGAACTGGAAAACCTTTAATCTTTGATTCTTTCGTCATGAATATTAGCACTAATAGTCCACCTAAAACTACTACCATAATTATATTTGAGTATATTTTCCGTCTCTTTTTCTCCATCGAAAACCTCATCCTTATATGTTATTAAAAGTAATATCATTTAATATTTTACTAATTCTTACTGTATAATCCCATTATTATTTATTTCTTCAATCCCTTCCTTTTTTCGACAAAATACAACAACTTCTAACTATGTAACTTGTTATTATAGATTAATACAGCTTATGTTTTGCATATTAGGAGGAAATACCAAATGAAAAAATCGTTCTATAAAAAATGGTGGTTTTGGCTTTTTAGCATAATGATTATTATGAGCATGGGAGTGATTATTTTGTCACACTACGCTAATGAGTCAACAATAAAAACTTCTAAGGAACCTGTCGATAAAAAAATCTATCAACAAGAATTAAAATCCCGAATTGATTTACTTACTACAAACTACGATAATATCGTGGAACAAGATTGGTTACCAACATGGACTAAACTAAATTCAAATCCAGATAACATAAATACAGTTGAACTATTAGATAAAATGAGTCATATAGCAAACCAATTCAACGAGATTTCTAAAAACACGGAGATATTTAAAGCTGAAGAAAAAATGAAAGACCCCGCACTGAAGCAGAAAATCAGTCATTTTAAAACCACGTTTATAGCCGCTTCAAATTGTATGGAAAATGCCGCATTATCTGTTACGCAAGGATTAAATAATGAGAAACCCTTAAAAGATAGTTTAGAAAATGCTGCGCAATCTTTAGGTCTTGCTGATCAAAATATTGTCATAGCCTTATCTACGTTAGCTGAACTAGAAGGTATATTAGGAATAACCAAAAAATAAATTCACTCTATAATCTCCTCCCATTTCAGGAGATAAAATTTTTGTTAAAAAGTATCTTCCAATAAAAAATGATTGCAATTCATTTATAAGGAACCTATAATGTTGTTTATTGATTATGTATAAACCATTTCATATCAATATAATTAAGTTTTTAATCACATAATTCGGATGAACCATTCAGGAGAAGATCAATTGATCTACCGACGGGGCAAAAAGTTGATGACTCAACTTTGAAACTCTCAGGTCTTGGTTACAAGTAGAACTGCATGGGGACGAATCTCTGGAGAGACTCCCTCTCGCCTATCATATAGTGCAGAGGAAACAGAGCACCGAAGGAGCAAATCCGCTGTATTAGTGGATAATCTCTCAGGTAAAAGGACAGAGACAAGAGAAAGAAAACGCCGATTTGTATCGGTTTATTTTTCTATTCCTTGTTTCTCCAGAGACCATTTCATTTATGTGAAGTGGTTTTTTATTTTTTCTAAAAGGAGAATAAAGATGGAGACAGTAAGTAAAGTATTAGAACAAATCAATCACTACGTATGGGGATTACCAACCTTATTCCTTCTAGTCGGGACTGGAATCATTCTCACAGTTCGTCTAAAAGGTTTGCAGTTTAGTAAACTTTTATACGCTCACAAACTAGCATTTCGAAAATCAGAAGATACATCTTCTTCGGGGGATATTAGTCATTTCCAAGCACTCATGACAGCAATGGCCGCGACCATCGGGATGGGAAATATAGCTGGTGTCGCAACAGCTGTTACAATCGGTGGGCCAGGGGCAATATTTTGGATGTGGATTACTGCCTTGTTCGGTATGGCCACGAAATATGCAGAAGCAATCCTCGCGGTAAAATATCGTATTAGTAATGAAAACGGCGAATATTCCGGTGGTCCAATGTATTACTTAGAACGTGGTTTAGGGAAAAAATGGCTTGCAATTTTATTTGCCATTTTCGGAACAACCGCTTCTTTTGGAATCGGAAATATGGTGCAATCGAATTCCGTTGCAGAAGCTATGAGAATAAACTTTTCGTTTCCCCCTGCTTTAACTGGTATATTAATGGCTTTCTTAATTGCGATTGTTATTTTAGGTGGCGTAAAAAAAATCGGGAAAGTCACTGGATTTTTCGTTCCACTTAAAGCTTTCTTTTATGTAATTTCTGGTCTCATTATTATTTTTTATCATTTTGATCAAGTTCCAGAAGCATTTTCACTTATTTTTTCTGGTGCATTTCAAGGTACTGCAGCGGCTGGTGGTTTTATCGGTGCAACAATTGCTTCCGCTATTCAAATTGGGATGGCACGCGGAGTATTTGCCAATGAAGCAGGCTTAGGAAGCGCTCCAATTGCTGCTGCTGCTGCAAAAACAGATTCACCTGCTAAACAAGCGCTTGTGTCAATGACAGGAACTTTCCTTGATACATTTATTGTTTGTACAATTACTGGTTTAGTGTTAATTACAACAGGCGCCTGGAAATCTGGAAAAACTGGTGTTGAAGCAACAACACTCGCTTTCCAATCTGTATTTGGCGATACTGGTAGTATGATACTTGGTATTGCAATCATATTATTTGCCTACTCCACTATTTTAGGATGGTCTTATTATGGTGAAAAATGTGTAGCTTATTTATTCGGACAAGGTGCTGTGAAATACTATAAAGCCATCTTCATTGTAATGATTGCAATTGGTGCCAACTTAAAACTCGGAATCGTTTGGACGTTCGCTGATATCGCAAACGGACTTATGGCTATTCCAAACTTAATCGGTCTAATTGGATTAAGTGGTGTTGTGGTAGCAGAAACAAATCGTTTCTTACAAGCTGAAAAACTCAAACCATCAAATAAAAAAATAGCAAGTTAATCAACATTTAATGCCAAGGGTATCCCATATAGAAATGGGATACCCTTTATTTGTATTATTTCATAACATTACTTTGCAAAATTGATAATTTCATTACCTTCTTTAAATACTTTAAATTTGATGTAAAAACCTCAGGAGCATGCCAATTTTTATAAGCACTCGGACATTTGACCTCATCAATACTTGTATTCTCTCTAACTAAAACTGTTAATTCTTCAATGTATTCTATTACTTTTCTCAAGTCTGTTTTTACACCTACAGGGCCATGTCCTGGTACTGCTTTATCAATTTCAAATTCCTCAATCATTTCTAACATACGCTTCCATTCTTGAAGATTAGATTCTTCAAAAAAAGTAGGATGTGATTTCACAAATAACAAATCACCCATAAAACAAACCTTCTCTTTAGGTAAGTAAAGAATCGTATCACAAACGGAATGGCCCCCGCCTAACGTAATCAATTTTGCAGTTCTCTTTGAACCATGTATAGTAAATTCATTTTGGAAAGAATATTGAGGTAATACAAGTTGCAGTGTAGGTAATGAAACCGCTAACTGATTTAAGAATGAAATCTGTTTTCGTAAGCCTTCATCATTTGTTTGAGTGAATTGATCTTGTAGGGATTGTATATATGTATGTAAACCTTCTATGTCTTGTTTCTGTTTATCAATTCTGAAAGGATGAATTTCTGCCATTTGCTCGTATGTTTTATGACTAGATATGATATTACAATTTTCAAAAACTTGATTTCCACGAATATGGTCTCCGTGCCAATGACTATTAATAACCCATGATATAGAATGACCTGTTATTTCTTCTGCTATCTCTTTTAAATCTGCAGCTGCTTGTTGTGTGTTAAACGTATCAAAAATAATCGTTTGATCTCCTATATCAACAAAACCGGCATTGGCTAAGGAGCCTCCTCCTTCCTTTGCAATCGCAGCATAAATACCGTCTTCTATATTCTCAACATCAAAATGTTCACTAAAATATTCTTTCTGCATATACCTATTCCCTCCTCATATAGCTTTACCTATTCATACAAATATTCAGCTTCGATTTCCTCTGTTGAAATGCCTTTTTTAATAAATACTTTCATGCGAGTTATGTTTTTTTATTATTTTCTATACAAATCCTTCTTTCTAAAGAGGTGAAAAAAATAAATTCATCAATACTTTGCAGGGATTCCGCTTCTTTCACCGAACTTAAGATAACAATGTGATTCTATCAATCTTTTCAACAATATCTCTACATTCTATCACTCATTACAAAAACAAACCTAGACAAAAAAATTAATATGAGGTGAAAAAATGAACAAAACTGAATTAATTAAAAATGTGGCCCAAACAGCCGATATCTCACAAAAAGAAGCTTCAGCAGCTGTCCAATCTGTATTTGACACAATTACGGATGCTTTACAAACTGGCGACAAAGTACAACTTATTGGTTTCGGAACATTTGAGGTACGCGAAAGAGCTGCGCGTACAGGTCGCAACCCGCAAACAGGTGAAGAAATTCAAATTGCAGCGGGGAAAGTTCCAGCCTTTAAGGCAGGAAAAGAATTAAAAGAAGCTGTAAAATAAAAATAACCCAGCCTAGGCTGGGTTATTTTATACTGTGATTTATCTCATTACTTCATATATATTATCCGCATGATATACTTCACAAATATAAAATAAGCATCTACAGTTACTTACGATTTGATATTTTCTCGTAGGGTATATACTAGATTGTAATAAGCAGCCATCAAACAGTTCAATAATATTTCCAGAAGGCTGATATCCTTGATATAGTATGTTTTTTCTTACTTCCATTTGCTCAACTAGGTTTTCAATAGGAACGTTTCCACCTTCTAACTCTTTCACAATTTCACTTGGTAATAGTGAGGTATCAGTAAAAATCAGATTTTCAGATAACACCTTTCCTTTGTAACTAATGGATGAAACTCGGTAAAGAAATGTTCCATTTTTATCAAAAAAGCTTTTTACTTCTTTTGGAATATATTCCCTATCTAACATTTCTTGTTCCACAACATTGAGCTGAACTATATCTTTCACCATATTTTCTAAAGACGTAATAGATGACGTCTCTTTAGAAAACAATAAATCTTTAACCATTTTAAATACTGTAGCATCAGCCAATTCTCTTTTTCTATTTTCCACTACTAACATGACTAACACCTCCTCTATATTTATATAATCTAGCAACCACTCAAGCGAACATTTTCACTCTAGGTATCTGTATTATTCGTACACACCTTCGTCAATTAAAGTATTACTATTCATTAATGAGGGAGAAGTCTACTACTCTGCAAAAGCTTTCCGGCATCAAACTGCCTCATTTCTGTTACATCTTTGTTTAATAAAGCTATTGAAGCAACATAGCCTGAGCCAGGTTGCAAATTCATCAAAGTTGTAGTCTCAACAAGCTGTGACTTATCCTGAAAAACAAGGAGTTCCGGTAAATGATCTGGAGTTGATACAGTAAGATTAGAAGGTGACATCATTAACCCTTCGCCAGTAGCCTTAAGTATCGCTTCCTTCCGCGTCCAATATGTTAAAAACCCTTCAATTCGCCTTTCAACTGGCAGTTGCATTAACTGAGCAATTTCTATATCTGTTAATACTCCTACTGCCATCTTAAGTACATCAATATTAGAATTTATTTGTTCTACATCTATACCAATAGGTGTAGATGTTGTAAACGCAACAGCAACTCGTTCTCCTGAATGTGACACAGATAGCTGCGGCATGCCTACAGGTAATTGCGGACATCCATGCGCTAGCTTACAAACTGAACAGGTTCGATCGATTGGTACTTGAAGCGGAGACATTGCGAGTTGTTTTCCTAGTACCAATCGACTAATTGCACATCCAATCATAAATCTTGCTCGGTCCTCAGAATGACGGAACAAATTTGCTTTTTCACGCTCCGTTTCACTTAATAAACTATAGTGCCAAGATTGCAAGTCTGAAATTCGCGCCCACCATACTTGACAGTGATGACTTCTTAACTCTGGTACTGAATCTACAATCTCCCAATCTTTCATAAAAATTCTCCCCTTTTTATATCCAATATTCATACTAAGAAAAGTATGGAACCTATTCCATCCTTCAGCAAATATCCCCACTAGCATTTCCCCTTCTCACTTTTCATCATTGCTATTGTAATAGAGAAACCTACCCAGATTTATTATTACACCTGGGCAGATCCTTCCTCCTTTATTCACCTGCAACTGCTTTTGAATGAGCTTCATTTGATTGGACTGACGTTTTTTTCTTTGATGTATCTATTACTTCCGCATCACGAATACGTAATACAAATAATAATGCTATGAATAGGAATACAGCTGCACCAAGCAGGGCCATTTGATACGCTACAATACTAGCACTCTCATTTCCTGCTTCACTTACATTATGATTTCCAAAAGCTGCTAAAAGACTTGCAAGAATTGCAACACCGATGGCGGAACCTAATCGATTTTGCACATTAAAAATAGTTGTCGCCCTCCCCATTGAAGACGGATGAATATTATTAAAAGCTGAAAATTGTACAGCTCCTACAGAATGACCTAGGAAAAATCCTATGCAAAACAATAGAATACGGACCAGCCAAGGGTTTGTTTCCTGATTCACGAAGCTTAAAACAACAAATATAATCGCTGCACATAGCAAACCGGTAGAAATCAACTTACGTGGCCCAAGTCTTTTGTAAGACAAAGGCACAATTTGCGAAGCAATCATTAACCCGATTGCTTCTGGAAATGTTGTAAGACCTGTTTCTAGTGCCGACGCATGTAATACATTTTGATACATAAGCGGGAATATAAATAACATGCCCAGTAATCCAGCAGCCGAAAATAACGAAATGAGACTCATATTCCGAAATAAACGATCTTGCAGCAAACATAAGTCTAGCATCGGCTGCTTCACACGAAGTTCAACAAATACAAAGAGAATAATAAGCAAAAGTCCACCTAATCCTGTCCCTATTATTTCTGAGGAACCCCATCCTTTTGATGGCCCTTGACTCATTGCATATATCAACATTGCAAATCCTGGTGCGGAAAGAATAAAACCAGGTAAATCTAACCGCCCAGCAGTTTTTTCAATATGCTCTACTAAAAATAACGCACCAATTAGTAAAGCTACTATTCCAAACGGTAAATTAATATAAAATGCCCAGCGCCAAGACATATGATCCACAAAGAACCCGCTAACAATTGGTCCTATTGCAGGCGCAACAGCAATAGGCAAGACGATGAACCTAGAAATCTTCGGTCTTTCTTGTGGTGAAAATGTTCGAAATAACATTGCCATTCCTACTGGCGTCAATAATCCTCCGCCAGCACCTTGTATGATACGGAATATATTTAAGGCAGTAATATTATCAGCAATTCCGCATAACGCGGAAGCAGCTGTAAATACAGAAAGAGCAATTAGGAATACTCGCTTTGTACCAAACCGATCTCCAAGCCACCCAGAAATAGGTAAAAACACAGCCAAACTTACTAAATATCCAACATTGACTGTCCCCATTGCTGAAGGTGGAACTTGTAGTTCATGACTAATCGTTTGCAGAGCTACATTTACAATCGTTGCATCCATAGCAGCCATAAACATAGCCGTTACATATACAACACTAACAACAATTTTCGGATTCAGCTTCAAATTCATTACTACTCCCCTACTGAAACGCATTCAAGTGAGTGAAGACTCTTTGGCTGCATATCACTCCAGTGTAATTCGATATACGCAAGACAAGCTTGTCTACTATCTTGTTCATGAACAACATCCCACCCGGCTGGTACATCGAGAAAGGCTGGCCAGACAGAATGCTGGCCTTCCTTATTTACTAACACTTTATACATAAAGTTATCGTTTTCAAATGGATTCGTCATACTTTATTTACCCCTTTCATCGCTTGCAGCCTACTAGCTAATACTTGTCCGATTTCTGTAAGTGGTCCTGGCTGACATAAATCTTTATGTCGGCAATCAATATCATATTGTTCAATTTCCCCATCTATATAACTAAGCCATGTATCTGGAGAAATCGGATCAAACCATTCTGGTATGATTGTTGATCTAAAGAATACAAGGTTTCCATGAAATTGTTTTGGAACATACTTTCCTAAAAGACCAACAGAATTTACGTATGTTTCTTTCAAGTTCAAAATTGTTTCCTCTTCCAGACTCGCTAATGCACTGCCGTCCCTGCGAAGTATATCAATAGCGTTTGCCATATCAAGTGGTTTTCCATCCATGTTATCTGGGTCGTATCCTCCTAATGCAAGTAGGGCAATAAGCGCTTCTTCCTCACTAGGCGCTTCTGTATTTGGTAAAAAGTGACCGGGATAAGAATCCAACATAACAAGCAGTTCAACTTCTTCTCCTTGATTTTGCAAATGAGTTGCCATTGCATGAACAACGTTTCCTCCGAGAGACCAACCTAACAACCTGTACGGCCCATGTGGCTGTATCTCACGAATGTGCTCAAGATAGTCAGCAGCCATTTCGTCTAATGATTTTGGAAGTTCTTCACTTTTTGCAATGCCGCGTGCCTGTACACCATAAATTGGATGATTGCTTCCTAAAGACTTCATTAATCCTGCATAACACCAGCTAAGTCCACCTGCTGGATGTACACAGAACATAGGTAACTCTTCACCGCTTGTTCTTAATGGTAAGATTACATCTAGCGCACTTTGGCTCGTCCCCATCTCAAATATTTCAGCAAGCCCTGCGACTGTCGGTGCCGCAAATAAGCTACCGATACTTAACTCTACTCCTAGCGCTTCCCTGATCCGGCTCATTAACTGCACAGCAAGTAAGGAATGACCGCCAAGATCAAAGAAACCATCATCAATGCCAATTCGAGGTAAATTCAAAACTTCTGTAAATAAATCACATAAAATTTCCTCTTTTGGTGTTCTTGGTCCTCGGCTTATCGTAGATACCATGAATTCAGGTGCTGGTAATGCTTTACGATCTAACTTACCATTTGGAGTTAAAGGTAATTCACTTATCATAACGAAAGCATATGGTACCATATAATCAGGTAGACTAAGTCCTACATATTGGCGCATTTCAGCTGTATCAATGTTTACATGTTCTGACGGAACAATATAGGAAACTAATCGCTTATCACCAGGCTGATCTTCACGTACAATGACAGCTACTTGTTCAACATGAGAGTGCTGCATAATAACGGCTTCAATTTCGCCAAGTTCAATTCGGAAACCTCGAATCTTAATTTGATGGTCTACACGACCGATATAGTCTAATGTGCCATCTTGACACCAACGCGCCAAATCTCCTGTACGATACATTCGAGTACCAGGTTTCCCGTATGGATCTGCTATAAATCGTTCCGCAGTTAACCCTGCACGACCTAAATACCCACGAGCAAGCCCTGCTCCTGCAACATACATTTCTCCTACCACTCCTGGTGGTACAGGTTGTAAGTAATTATCTAATACATATACTTTAAGATCTGGTATACTACATCCAATTAAGCTGTTTGCTCGTAAAGATACAATATTTTGATCCAGCTCGATATAGCTCACATGTACAGTTGTTTCTGTAATACCATACATATTAATAAGCTTAGGTGAATTTTCTGGATGACGACTATACCAATCTTCTAGACGACTTAATTCCAGTGCTTCTCCACCAAAAACGACATATCGTAAGGAAAGCTTCTGCCCTAATTCAACATTTTCGCGATCTGCTTGCATAAGTTGATAAAATGCTGATGGTGTCTGATTTAAAACTGTTACCTTTTCCTGGACAAGCAGATTTAAAAATTCTCTAGGTGAACGACTCACAGTGTGTGGTACGACAACAAGACGGCCCCCATACAATAGCGGCCCCCAAATTTCCCAAACTGAAAAATCAAAAGCATAAGAATGGAACATTGTCCAAACATCTTCCGAATCAAATTGGAACCAATGATCAGTTGCCCCAAGCAGCCTTATAACATTCTGATGAGGAATCATTACACCTTTTGATCTTCCTGTTGAACCTGATGTATAAATTACATAAGCGATGTGTAAAGGTGATAGTGGCTGTATTCGTTCCACATTTTCTATATTCTCTTCACCATATTTGTTTAATGTCTCCATTATTTTGAAATCGTCTACTACAATCGTTACGGTCTCTTCACTCTCTATTGTCACTTGTGTGTTCGTAATCATACAGACAGGCTTAGCATCACTTAGCATGAATGAAATTCGATCCGATGGATAATCAGGATCTAGCGGTAAATATCCTGCCCCCGCTTTCAAAACTGCTAACAAACTCACAACCATATCAAGAGATCTTGGTATCGCTAAAGCAACCATTTGCTCTGGACCTACCCCTTTTTCAATTAACAGACGTGCAAGTTTATTCGATCTCTTATTTAACTCTTCATAAGTTAGCGTAGTGTCCTCAAATACGACAGCGGTTGCATCTGGCGTTAAGCGAACTTGTTTCTCAAATAATTCCGGTAAGGTCATTTCAGGCGCAATTTGAAAGCCGCCATTCCATTTTTCAAGTACTGTTTGACGCTCTTCTTCGTCCAAAATTTCCAAACGCCCAATAGGTTGTTCTGGATCTTCTACTGCGTCTTCTAATAAATGAATGAAACGACTCACAAGTTTCTGAGCTGTCTCACGCTTAAATAAATCTGTACTAAATTCAAGTAAACCATGTAATCCATTTGGCTGACCTTCAGACGTACTACGTTCACTTATTTCTATCGTCATATCAAACTTCGAAGAACCAACACTCTTAATCTCAAGATGCGTTTCTAGATTCGGTATATCAAGTGTAGCCTCTGGTGTATTTTGAAAAGCTAACATAATTTGGAATAGTGGATGACTATTTCTCGAACGCACAGGGTTCAACACTTCAACAAGTCTTTCAAATGGAACATCTTGATGTTCATATGCTGAAAGGTTAACTTTACGCACCCTGCTTAACAGTTGACTAAAGCTAGGATCTCCAGACGTATCTGTACGTAAAACGAGTGTATTTACGAACAATCCGACAATATCTCCAAGCGCATCATCACTACGCCCAGCAATTGGACTACCTATTGGAATATCCGTTCCAGCCCCTAATCGTGTAAGTAATGCAGCAAGTCCGGATTGTAGGATCATAAACAAACTAACACCATTTTTACGAGCAAGCTCTAATAATCGTTCATGTAACTCTGGATTTACATGAAAATCTATCGTTTCTCCGCAATAGCTCGTTTCCACAGGACGTTGATAATCTGTAGGTAACTCAAGTTGGGCTGGTAACCCCTTCAATTCTTCTTTCCAAAAATCAATTTGTTGTGAAATGAGACTATCTTGTGCACTCTCATTTCCTAATAGTTCTTGTTGCCAAAGGGCATAATCGGCATACTGTACTGGCAGTGACTTCCACTGAACTGATTCACCTTTACAATGTGCTTGATACGCAGTTGCTATGTCTCTTGACAATGGGTTTAATGACCATCCATCCCCTACAATATGATGCAATAATACAAGTAACACATGTTCATCCGGATTTATTTCAAAAAGCTCCATACGGATAGCTGGCTCTTCTGCAAGATTAAAGCTATATCTTACAGATTCAGCAAGTACTTTAGGTAATTCTGAATCAGTAGTCTGCGTAACAATTAAAGTAGGATTTACCTCATTTGTCTCCAAAATTTGCTGATGTGACGTACCAAGCGTGTTAGGAAAAATAGTTCGAAGTGTCTCATGTCGATCGACGATATCATAAAATGCAGCTTGTAAAGCTTCTCGATTTAATTCACCAGACATTCGAATGACTACTGGAATATTGTAAGTTGGGCTTGGACCTTCTAAACAATTCAAGAACCATAAACGACGCTGTGCAAAAGAAAGAGGAACTTCTCTTGGACGCTCTACTTTCTGAATAGCTGGCCTTGCACTCTGTGTGCTATCTAATTGTTTAGCAAGTTCAGCGACTGTAGGTGATTCAAATAGTTTTCCAATGCCTAATTCCACACCTAATGTTTCACGAATACGTCCCATTAACCGGGAAGCTAACAGAGAATGTCCGCCTATTTCAAAGAAGTTATCATCGATTCCAATCCGCGCTATGCTAAGCACTTCCGCAAATAAATCACATAAAATTTCTTCTTGTGGATTTCTAGCTACGCGTTCACTAACAAGTAAATTGAAGTCAGGTGCTGGTAACACTTTCCGATTAATCTTTCCGTTCGGTGTCAATGGCAATTCAGACATCGTCATAATTGCTGACGGTATCATATAACCTGGTAGGCTCCCTCCTGCATATGTTCGAATTTCTGCAAGGTCAAGATTTCCATCAGCATCAGGTACAATGTAAGCAACCAAACGTTTATCGCCAGGTCGATCTTCTCGAACGATTACAACGACTTGCTCAACATGAGGGTGCTGAGATAATACAGTTTCCACTTCAGATAACTCGATACGGAATCCATGAATCTTAATTTGATGATCTGCACGACTCACATAATCTAACGAACCATCCTTACGCCATTTAACAAGATCGCCCGTACGGTACATTCGTGTACCAAGTTTCCCAAATGGATTAGCAACAAATCGTTCAGCTGTTAATTCTGGTCTTCCTAAATATCCATTGGCAAGCCCCGTACCAGCAATATATAATTCTCCCACCACTCTAGGTGGTACAGGTTGTAAACCTGCATCTAGTACATATACTTCTGTATTCCAAATTGGTCTTCCAATAGAAGGTGTACCACTCTCTTCTTCATTCATATCCATGAAAGTTGACCAAATTGTTGTTTCAGTTGGTCCATAAAGATTTGTAACATGGCAATTTAATTCTTTTAACCGAGACGCTAGATTCGATGGAAGTGCCTCACCACCAACAAGAACTTTAAGTCCTATTAATCTTTCTGGATAATCTGTTACAAGCGCATGCCAAAGTGTTGGTGTAGCTTGCATAATTGTGATGTTTTCCTTTTGAATGATTTCTGTTAATGCTGAAGAATCTTGAACTGCTTCTTTTTGGGCAATTTGAACGCTTGCTCCACTAATAAGTGGTAAATAAAGTTCTAAAGCTGAAATATCAAACGCAAAGGTTGTAACAGCCAACAAACGATCATTTACATGTAATGAGAATTGATCTTGCATCGCCAATAAAAAGTTTCTTAAGCTTTGCATTGGCACAACGACACCTTTTGGCTTACCTGTTGACCCCGAAGTATAAATTGTATACGCAGGATTTAAGGGTGCTGCTCCATCAAATGAATCTAGGTTATTTTTCTGGTATCCTCTTAACTCTTCTTTTGTATCCTGATTATCAAGCACAACTCTTGTTATATGATCCTCATTCGGTAAATCACCTAAAACAGAAGAATGTGTTAGGATACAAGCAGGCTGAGCATCGCTTAATATATACGTAATTCGATCCTCTGGATATTCTGGGTCAATTGGTAAATATGCTGCTCCCGTCTTAAGAACTGCTAACATCCCGATAACCATTTCTACAGATCTTGGAAATGCTAACGCTACAAATTGTTTAGATTGAACGCCCCGTTCTAACAAGAAATGAGCAAGTTGATTTGCCTGTTCATTTAATTCTTTATAAGTAAGTTCTAGTCCATCACATACGACAGCAATAGCATCAGGAGATTTACTTACTTGTTTTTCAATGAGAGCAGGTACACTTACGAATGAACTTTCTTTCATAGTTTGATTCCATTCGGCTAAAACTAGCTTGCGTTCCTCATGAAGTAAGAGCTCTAGATTTCCAATCGGTGAATTTACTTGAAGATTCGAGACTTCTTCCAGAAAATTCATAAATCTCTTCTTGTGAGTTAGTAGCTCTTCTAAGTTATACACCTCAGGATTTGCGTCAAAATGAATCCTTAAGCCGTTTTCACCAAACTCGTTTGACACATTTATTGAAAGATCATCAACCGGTCCTGCCGAAAGATTATGTTTAACCCCATGATTTCCTGCAAAACTCAAGGCATAGTCAAATGGCATCACATTAGTCATTGGACCAAATAACCTTTGATTTTCTCCCAATAATTTAAGATCTCGGCGTAATTCTTCATGACGATACTTATGATGAAAACGTATATCAAGAACCTCATTAGAAACCTGCCCGACAATCTCAGCAAAACTCATATTAGAGCCTATAGACAAGCGAAGCGGGACTACATTCATGACCATACCAGGGATATTGATCGATGCTGATCCTAAACGCCCCATCATCGGTAAACCTAAAATTACATCCTCTGCACTTGTTAACTTGTGTATATAGATAGCAGTTGCAGCAATGATAAGATCCGGCCAATTCGCATTACAATCATGTGCAACCTTCCGCAAAGATTCTGTACTTAAACGAGACAAATGTGCTGGTTGGCGTAGAAATGTCTTCGATGTTCTAGGAGCACGTTCCGCTAAACTTACTACTTCTGGTTGATCTTGGAACCGTTCTAACCAAAAGCTACGATCTTTCTCAAATTGCTCCGATGCACGATACGCAGCATCCTCCTCTAAAATGGTATATAAAGAACCAAATGATCTCTCATCATACGATTGATTATTCATGAATGCCGTATATACTCTTGCTACTCTTTGCGCAAGTAAAGAAAATCCGTATCCATCCATCACAATGTGATGGATGCGCTGATACCAGAAGAAACGATTGGAAGCGACTTTAAAAAGCGCCTCCGTATACAGCTTGTCCTTTTTCAGATTCACTGGCGTAGATAAATCCACTTTCATCCACGCTTCAGCGGCTTTTTGGGGATTTTCTTCAGTACTAACATCAATAATATGCATATGAAATTCAGGTGAATCATCGATAACTTGCCATGGCCCTTTCTCATCTTCTTCAAAGTGAACATGTAAAGATTCAGCTTCCATTACAACTTTACGCACAGCTAATTCAAATGTTTTCACATCAACTGAACCATGTATTTCTATGTATTCACCCGTATTATAAATTGGATTTTTCGGATCAAGTTGCTGCGCAAACCACATACCCGTTTGCGCACCTGACAATGAATGACGAACCTTTTGACAATGAGACATTCGTATTTACCCCTTTATCTATCTGTATTTGATAGCACCTTTTCCTCTTGGGAGGACACCAAATTAAACCAGTCATAAATTGTTGGACGCTCAGCCAAATCTGCGAATGTAACTTCTACACCTATTTGGCGCCATTTCTCTACTAAACTCATAATTCTAACTGAGTCAAGCCCCCTATTTAATAAATCTTCGTTATCTCCAATATCTGCTGGTGATTCACGAAGCAATTCAGCAACTTGTTCACGTACCGATTGTAATGTGAATCCTGTATTTTCTTCTGCTGCAGACGTTTCTTTTAAACTTTGTAAATCTTTTAATAATAAATTCGTTATTATAGTTACTGCACATCGCTCAGATGCGTACTGCAAAGCTTGTTTATGATGTTCTTGTGAAAAATCAGCAACCGCATCAGCGACGAAGAATGGTTGTATCCCATCCATAAATGCTTCGCATGCCGTTAAAAGACATCCAATATGTGCATAAACCCCACAAATAATAAGCTGATCACGCCCTTGTTCATGTAAAATCTCTAGAAGATTTGTTTTCTTAAAAGCACTATATCTCCATTTTGTAAGGAAAATATCATTCTCATCAGGAGTGAGCTCATCTACAATTTTCTTCTTGTGAGGCCCATCAGGAATACCCGCCCCCCAAAAATCTTGCAATAATCCTCTTTGCTCTGGCGTTTGTCCACCTGGTTGTGCAGTATAAACGACAGGAACACCAATTTCCTTACATGTTTTTCTGATAGATTGAATATTTGAAATCAGTTCTACTCTTGGTGATTCCTCTGCATGATATGCATCAAGAAAATACTCTTGCATGTCATGAATAAGAAGAACAGCACGTTTCGGATCTGGCTTCCACGTTACTTTATTATTTGGTAAATCTGACTCTAATGGCATTGGGTATACTGAGATAGCTGGAATAGCCATCTAATCACTTCCTTTCGAATTGTTAAGAATATTTATTTGTCATTTATTACTTTATGGTAGATTTAAGTTTTTCAGCAATTGCCTTCCGTAATTCTTTCTTACTCACTTTTCCGACACCAGTCTGTGGAAACGAGTCTATAAATTCAATTCGATCTGGAATTTTATATGCCGCAATTCCTCGATCTCTTAAAAACATTTTCAAATGCCCTACAGTCGGTGTTTCCCCGCGAGCTATAACGAAAGCACAAGTACGTTCACCTAAATAATCGTCTGGCATAGATACTATTGCAACATCGTGTACCGCTGCATGAGCTAACAGATGATTTTCAACTTCTTCAGCCGCAACTTTCTCTCCACCACGATTAATCTGATCCTTATCGCGTCCTTCAACCACTAAATAACCTTGCTCATTTATTTTGACAAGATCGCCCGTGCGGTAAAAACCATCCGAAGTAAAGGATTTAGCGTTATGTTCTTCAGCTTTATAGTATCCACGGATTGTATATGGTCCACGAGTTAATAAACTCCCCACTTGACCTGTCTCTACGTCATTATCATATTCATCAACTACACGAACTTCATCAAACTCTGACATTGGTCTTCCTTGCGTATGAATAATGATATCTTCTGCATCATCAAGTCTCGTATAATTCACTAACCCTTCGGCCATACCAAAAACTTGTTGCAATGTACAACCGAATGCCGGGCGTATACGCTTGGCCACTTCCGCGCTAAACTTTGCACCGCCTACCTGTAAAACTTGCAGACTAGATAGATCATTATTGCGTGAAGCTATTGCGTCAAGCCATACCATTGCAAGGGGGGGCACAAGTGCTGTAATTGTGACACGTTCCTTCTCAATAAGAGAGAACGCTTCATCTGGACTTCCCCCAGAAGCTAGAACAATCCGCCCTCCGGCATATAACGTCCCAAGAGTCCCCGGCGAACTAAGCGGATAGTTATGCGCAACCGGAAGTACAGCAAGATACACACTCTGTTGATCCAATTTACAAATTTCAGCACTTACTCGTAAACTATAAATATAGTCATCATGTGTTCTTGGAATTAATTTAGACAATCCCGTTGTCCCGCCTGATAGTTGCAAGAAAGCTACATCGCTAGATTTCACTTCTGGCAGATTGACCGGATTCATATGAAGATCACGAATTCCTACAAATTCCTCCGCCTCTCCTACAACGATTACATGTTGCAGCGTTGGAACTTTTTCTTTTATTTCTCTTGCAAGTTTTCGATAGTCGAATCCAAACTGTTTATCAGAAATAATATAAGCAGTCGCTTCAGCAAATTCACAAAAATAGCTTATTTCACTACTTCGGTGTGACGGCAAAGCAAAGACTGGAACTGCACCAATGCGAAAAAGCGCAAAGCAGACTTCGAAAAACTCCGTAATATTTGGTAAATGAAGAACCACTCGATCCGTTTGTTTAATTCCTAAATTTAGAAATCCTGCAGCTAATTGATCTACTCTTTTGTCCAGTTCACTATAGCTTAAGTGTTTTTCGCCACTTGTCACTGCAATCTGGTCACCATGTTTCATCGCACGTTCTCGCAGCATCTCTCCAAAGGTCTCTCCGCGCCAGCACCCCTCTTCTTTATATCGATCTGCAAATTCCTTTGGCCACTCCTGGCATCCTGTTAACATCATTTATCCCCCTAACTTCTATTTCAAAGATTCATCATTTAATCCCATAGCCCGAAGCATTGTACGAAACTTAGCTGATGTTTCAGCTAGCTCATCTTCAGGTTTTGACTCCGCAACAATACCAGCTCCTGCGAATAAACGAAGGGAATTCTCTTCAACTTCCGCACAACGAATCGTAACAATCCATTCACCGTCACCATTCAGATCACTCCAACCAAGCATTCCCGTGAAAAATTCTCGATCAAACGGTTCAATTTCGTTAATAGCCTCTCGAGCTTTTTCTGTCGGAGTTCCACAAACTGCTGGTGTAGGATGAAGCGCAAGTGCTAATTCTAATGCAGACACTGATGCGTCTAGTAATTCTCCTTTTACTTCAGTAGATAAATGCCACATTGCTTCACTATTTATTAATGATGGTTTTTTGGGAACATGCAATGTACGACAGTACGGACGAAGCGCCGCAGCTACCGCTTCAACAACAACAGCATGTTCATGTAAATCTTTAGCTGAAGAAAGCAACTCATCTGCTCGTCTCTTATCTTCTTCAGGGTCTTTACTTCGAGGTCTAGAGCCTGCAAGCGGATTAGAAATGACCTGCATTCCACTCCGTGAGACAAGTAACTCTGGACTCGCTCCTATGAGTGTATGACTACGCTTTGGTGAAGCCTCACAATTCCCTATTTCTTCACTCTTCGGTAAATCTACCGCAAACGTATACCCCTGTTTATTGTGCTGCGCTAAATCACAAAGCAGTTTTTGAATGTCAACCTTTTCTGGAGATTTCAAATCCAACGATCTAGATAGAACGATTTTCTTTATGTGACCGCTCTTTATTTTAGCTACTCCTTGCTCTACACCACGCATATATTCTGAAGGTGACGGAATAGGATTCATTTCATATGTAAGTGCAGGTGATTGCTGGATTCGATCTGTAAAATCAAATTGCAGACGATCTGCTAGCCTGCTCTCCTGAGGTACAACGAGCTGTACCGCTTTTCTACGATCAAAAGGAAGCGCTCCTACAACAATGGGATTATGGTGCCCAGCTTGCTTCGCATTATTTAGTACAGCATGAACCAGCTCAGGAAAATTTTCTACCTGACTATGTTTCACCGTTGCAAATGTTCCTTCGGCAAGTATTGTACGGTACGGTGAAGCAAAAAAGAATGAAGATCCAGCTTTATAGTCATCTAGTAATTTTGTGGCTAACTCCTTTAAAGCAGTTGTATGATTCATTATTTTAAACCTCCTATATTTAATTTAGATTCCTAAAGTAGCGCCGCCATCAATGCACAGATTATGCATCGTAATATGGCTTGCTTTATCTGACGCTAAAAATAGAACTGCTTCAGCAATCTCTGAAGGCGTTGCTATTTTTTTTAATGGAATTCCTAATCTATATGTATCTTGTGAGCCTGCAATAATTTTTTCAGCCCCATTTTCATCTATCCAAAGTAATCGCTGCATCTCTGTCTCAGTTGAACCAGGAGAAACTAAATTACAGCGAATATTATATTCCGCAAGCTCAAGACCAAGACATTTTGTAAACATCGTTGCAGCAGCTTTCGATGCTACATACGCAGCCATTTCCATTCTAGGTACACTGGCAGCATTTGACCCTACAGTTACAATCGCACCAGATTTACGTGATCTCATACGTTTACTTACTGATCTAGATACATAAAACACCCCTGTAGCATTTACAGAAAAAGTCTTGTCCCAATCTTCATCACTTAAAGAGTGAATTGCATTCATCTTCAAAACACCAGCAACATTAACTAAAATATCAATTTGCCCCATTGTATCCTCAATCTGATTTACTGTATTTTCCACTGCGGAACTATCACTCACATCTAAAGCGAATACTTTCAAAGAGCTGCCTCTTGTTGCATGATAATCTGAAAGCTTATTGAGTTCTAAAATATTCTTATCAACCGCTGCAACTTTTGCCCCTCTTTCCGCAAGCATGTTCGCTACAGTCTCTCCAATTCCTTGTGCTGCACCAGTAACTAATGCAATCTTCCCATCAAATTCCCCGAAATCCATATTCTCAATTCCTTTCCTTACAACGAATCGATCTAGTTTATCTTGTATATTCTCAATTGCAGATTAATAAAGTTAACCTAATTAATCTGTGCAAAGAAAATATTTAAACAAACATCACCAACTAATAACGATATTGATAATCATTATCATTATATTTACGAAAATCATACACATATTAAACTTATCAGTCAAGTGCAATTTAATCTTAATTTCAGTCACAATAAACTAGGTAATACTCACTTAGTATTAATTGATAATGATTTTCATTTTCTTTTGTACACCGAAATGATAATGTTTCTCAACAGTCTTGTCAATCTTTTTTTATTTTTCAGATAAAATATTTTATTATGTCCCCATACTTATCTGCATAAAAATCTCTGCTTTTATTGTAAATATAGACTTTTTTCATCCTATTTTCTGTGAAAATAATAGATTTAAAAAATTAAATTGAAACTTTCAAATTTCCTAATTAATAATCATTAATTACATAAAAATTTTTATTTTATAATAAAAACCATCATATTGAACATTTAATTTCTCAATAAATTTCTGAAAAAATTTTATTAAGAAATTTATTTAAAAATAACTATTTACATCTTTTTCTCTAAACAACGCTTCCTTCAAACATAAATCATACCGATATAACTATATGAAAAAAGGACATATGCCCACTATTAAGCATACGTCCTCTCATAATTAAAATTTACTATTAACCTTTTTATTAGTTTTATTATTTCACCACAAACCGAGTCTCACTACAACCATTCTTCTGCTTCGTTACCTCTAAAACTGCTGGCATTGCGTTTTTCAACTCTTGAACGTGTGAAATAACGCCAATAAATCGTCCTGATTTTTGTAAATCAATCAATGCATCGATCGCTTTTGTTAATGACTCTTCATCTAGCGAGCCAAATCCTTCATCGATAAACATGGTTTCGATAGAAATACCGCCTTCATATGCCTGGATCACATCTGCCATACCAAGTGCTAGACAAAGCGATGCATTAAATTTTTCCCCGCCAGACAATGTTTTTACGTCACGTGTTTGACCTGTATATGCGTCATATACATCTAATCCTAGTCCACTTTGACGATTTCGTTTTTCAACTCTTTCACTTCGTTTTAAATAGAACTGGCCGTTTGATAGTTTACGAAGTCTTTCGTTAGCAATTTGAACAATTTGTTCTAAATACTCAATTAAAATGTAACGTTCAAACGAAATACGACTTTCGTTATCCCCTTTCATGACTTCATATAAATCAACAAGTTCTTGGAAAGCTTTTTCTTCTTCATGAATTTGTTCATCAATTCGTCTAATGTTTTCATGCAAATCGGTAATGTATGCAACTGCACTTTGGGCACGTTGGCGCTTTTCTTTTGTAATATCAAGCTGAATTCCTAACTCTTTCATTTGTTCTTCTAGAGCTGTAATGTCCGTCCATTCTTTCCCGCTTAATTCATTTACTAGTTCCTCAATTTGTTTAGCCAATACTTCTAAGGATGAATAGTACTCTTGAATTTGCTCATGCAAATGCTTCATTTCTACATCTGTTAATTTTGCTTCTTTATAAGCTTGTTGGTCGATAAATCCACCTTGTTCAAGCTCTGTCGTAAAGCGAAGTAAAGTCTCTTCTTGCTTTTCTTTTGCATGACTTACTTGCTTTAGAGCACCATCATACTCAGCTTGTATGCGTATATTTTCATTTTGCCAATGTTGATAAGCTTCTTGTACTTTCTTCCACTCCTCTTCCATAAAGCGAAGTGTGCTAACAGCTTGATCAAATTGTTTTTTCCAAGCTTCTAACGTTTGTAAGTCCTCATGGGTTTTTTGCTGATCATGTTCATAGGACGTACGAAGTTGCATGCACTCCATTTCAGTACGGTGCTGCATCACCTCAGCTTCGCGTTTTTGCTTCTGTAATTCTTCTACTTTTTCTTCTAATCCTTTTACACTTAACGCTAGCTGTTTACGTTTTTCTTCACTTTCCTTTAATGTGTTTACCTCAGCTGCTAGTTGTTTTCCGTTTTGCACTAGCGTACGGTATGTTTCAACTAACTCTTCTGAACGGTATCCTCGTTTTACGACTTCATCTATTACTTGCTCATATTGTAATCTGTAGAAATTCCATTTCTCTTCTACTTGAACATGTAATTTTTCAGCAACTGTTTTCTTTTCGCGCAGTTCATTTAGCTGTTTTTCATCAATGGAATCTCCACGTTCTGTAGCTTTCTTTGGATGATCTATGCTACCACATACAGGACAAGATTCACCTTCATGAAGATGAAGAGCTAACATTCCTGCTTGTTCATTTAACCAACGATGCTCCATCTCTTCATATGCTTTAACTGCAACTTCCATCTTTTGATTTGCAACTTCTTTTTCTTGTTCATATTTTTGCTTTTCTTGCCAAACGTCATATGCTTGCTTTAGTACTTTTGCATCTTCCCGCATATTTGTTAGCTCTTCTACTTTTGCTACATATTGCTCAAGTGCAACCTCTAGCTGTTGTAATTCTCCGGCAATTTGTTGTTTTTGAGAAATCTGTCCTTCTAGCTGTTTCTCAAACTTCTGAATACCTTCCTTCAATTTCCCACTTTGAAGTTCTGCCTGTTGCAATTTTGATTTTTTCTCTGCTAATGAAGCAATAATTGGCTGTAACTCTTCTAATCTTTGTACAGTTTTCTTACCTTCTTCACGAACAGACTCTTTACCCTTTAATTCTTCATATTTCTCATAAGCAAGTTCAAACGCCTTAACCGTCTTTTCTTTTTTTACAGATATTTGTTTCAATAATTGTTCAGCATTTTGTTCACTCTGTACCGCTTCTTCATACCATTGTTCAAATGGTAATAATCGTTTCGCTTGTTCAGCAAGTTTAAAACGTTGTTCTTCTGTTTCTATTTGTTCTCGATTTGCTTGTAAAACTGCTTGTTTCTCTTGTTTTTGCTGTAAATCTTTGAACTTTTCATTAATAGACTTAGCTGTATGAAAACGATCTTCGGTTTTTTTTAATTGCTGCGTTTGCAATGTTTGCTGCGCTTGTAATTGTTCAACTTCCGCCTCATAGCAATTTTTTTCTTGTTCAAGCGCTTCGACTACTTGGTGCGTATTTACATGTTCCTGTTGAACTACTGTCTCTAATAATGAATCATCTCGAACCGGTAATTTAAAAACATTACGGAAGTACAGTTCTCTTTCTTTTTGCTTTTCTTGTAAGACGTCTTTCCACTGTTTACGTTTTTGATCTAACAATTCACGCATTAATTTATAACGATCTGTTTTAAAAATACGACGTAAAATTTCTTCTTTATTTTCTGTTTCAGACGTTAATAGTTTTCGGAATTCTCCTTGCGGAAGCATAACAATTTGACTAAATTGATGTTTGCTAAGTCCGATTAAATCTTCAACCTTTTTGTTCACATCTGTCACATGAAAACGATCCACACATGGAACCTTCTCATCACCTATTACTTCATATAGCTCAACAGCATACCCTGTAACTGTTTTATTCCCTTGTTTTTTATGACCGAGCTGTCTTTTTATTTCGTATTGCTTTCCTTTCAACTGGAAGGTTAATTCTACACTTGTGTATATATTATCATCAGCAAATTGGCTACGTAGCATACTCGTATCACTACGTTCTTCTCCGCTCGCTTCCCCATATAATACATAACAAATCGCATCAAATATCGTTGTTTTCCCAGCTCCCGTATTTCCTGAAATAGCAAAAATACGGTGATCGCCAAGATCGCTGAAATCGATAACTTCTCGCTGTTTATACGGACCAAATGCGGTCATAATAAGCTGAAGTGGTCTCATCCTCGTTCACCTTCCCGTTCCTGCACTGTTTGTAATACGTCTAAGAAAAGACGTTCTTTCTCTTCTGATAAATCTGAGCCCTTCATTTCTCTATAAAAAGCTTTCAAAAGGGATAGATCATCTGTTTTATGTCTAGAAACAGTAACTTCATTGGTTTCTGTAAATTCTCGTCTTTGCATAGAACGTTCAACATGCATAGCATTTGGATATACAGAACGAATTTTTTCCATTGGCTGCAGTACAGGATTTTCATCTAATAACTTTACGAAGACATAATCTTCACTTGTTGGATACTTTAATAAATCATCTATTTTCGCTTCTACTGTTCGCATTTGGCGACGAGGTGTAAATAAACGCTTTTCTATTTCCACTTGACCTGTTTCGTCTAATTCCACAATATAATACCCTTTTTTATGCCGCTCTTCAGAAATAGAATACGCAAGTGGTGAACCAGAATAACGAATCGTTTCATTACGTACAAAGTGCGCTTGGTGCAAATGCCCAAGTGCTGTGTAATGAAACTTATCAAAATAATGACTATTTACGTATTCAGCACCGCCGATGGAAAGCGGACGCTCTGCATCACTCGTATTTTCTTCTGCTTCACCTGAAGAAGTGACAAATGCATGGCCTACAAATACGTGTCTTGCTTCTTGATTCATCGTTTCTGAAAGTTCATTCATGAAAATGCGCATCGCATCATCATGCGACCGAATATCTTCATTTTTCATCACATGTCTTACAATACTTGGATCCGCATATGGGATTAAATGAAAATGCACTTCCCCATACTTATCATGTAAAACAACTGGTTCATACGGAAATTGAAATTGGCCAACAATATGTAACCCTTGTTTTTTCATTAAACTGCTGCCAAAATGAATACGGTCTGGACTATCATGATTCCCTGCTACTGCAATTACTGGCGTTTGTAAATCAATCACTATCTTTTTTAATACATCATTTAGTAAATCTACTGCTTCTGTTGGAGGAATCGCTCGGTCATACAAATCACCTGCAATAATTACGGCATCTGGTTTTTCTTCTTCCACAGCTTGAACGAACTGATCTAATACAATTCGTTGATCTTCGGTCATATACACACCGTGAACAAGTTTTCCTAAATGCCAATCCGCTGTATGAAAAAACTTCATCTTTTCCTTCCTTTCTCTCTTTTAATTTACTGATTGTAATGAAACCAGTTGGTAGTTAAGTGTTGTCTTCCCATCTTCCCACTCTAACTTTTGAACGATTGCACTACCGATTCTTTCTTGATCAGATTTATATAAAGGTAACATTTCATCCACAGCAAATAAATGATAACCGTCTAATATTAATTGAAATATATTTTCTTCTATATGTAATCTCATTTCTTTTTCATTTGAAATAATCTTTGTATGCATCTCAAATTTCATATAAATACAACCCCTTTTCCAGTTCTCTATACTTTAATAGTATAGCGGCTATTCACGATTGACAAGTGAATACATGATGAAGAATTCACTTTCACACTCATTTTATTTTTTTATGTTATATGTATTTTTTAAATTATAATGCGGTATGTGAAATTAATAATGTTTCATGTGGATTTGAAATTAAGTCACGATGTTTAAAATAGAATCGCTGATGTCGCGTGACCGTTTGGAAAAGAAGAATGAGCTGAATGTTCTACAAGTTGAATGATTTTATATGATACAAAAAACAGTCCCAATAAAAATATGATTCAATAAGTTTATTAATATCCTAAAGTCAAAGCAATAATAGCTTAAAAAACAAGTATACAGAAAGCAATTTTAGAAAAGCAGGTAAACAGTAATATGAATTCACATCTTCAAATTCCGGTATAAATTGTTTAATTTCATAAAAATAAAAATGCCCTTTCAGGCATCTTTATTTTTGCAAATACTCTTTCATTATATAGTACAATACAGTTATTAAAACAATTGCTATAAAAAATGAGAATGATGCCACGATATACCCATCTTTATTTAACACATAACACAGTGAGATAGATAATATAAAAACCGGAAATACGAGACGTACTTTATCTTTAATTTCTTCTGTCGTATCTGTACGATGAAAATACTGTGTAATTCCTACCATGAGAGAAGACAAAATAATAACCGATAATAGCAAAGGCCCTGGCATTCCGATCTCCCCTTTCTCTACTCCTATTATATACAAACTCTCACTTCGTTAAAAGCAAGACAATTCAGTAAATACAACAAAGTGAAGTTGCTATCCATATTGAATTCATTCCAATTACTCATTTTCTTTCAAATTAAATATGGTATATAGTATTCCCTTCATTTTCAAGTTACAAACAATACCCCTACATTTTAAATGACTGATGTTGTAATATTCATTTTCATATGTTGAAATCCTGCAAATATAACTCGTCAAAATATGCACCATTCTAAAAAGTATCTAGTCCGACGTCTAAATGTCCATTTGTTTAGACAGTTAGACACTTTATTACTGGCATTTCTTCTTAATTAAGGACATTAAAACTGGCACGCTACTTGCAATATCAAATAAATTATAAAGGACATTTTAGCTTTTATCGAGAAATAAGAATGAGAAGATATATAAGAGGAGGATTCAAAATGACTGAAAATGTTTTATTTTCCATTCACAAAAATGGCGTCGCGTCAATCACTTTAAATCGCCCAAAAGCACTTAACTCTTTATCTTATGATATGTTACATCCGATTGGTCAAAAACTAAAAGAATGGGGAAAAGATGATCGTATTGCCGTAGTAATCTTGAAAGGTGCTGGCACGAAAGGATTTTGCGCTGGTGGTGATATAAAAACATTATACGAAGCACGTTCAAATGAAGTTGCGTTACAGCATGCTGAACATTTTTTTGAAGAAGAATACGAAATAGATACTTATATATATCATTATCCAAAACCAATTATTGCTTGTTTAGATGGAATTGTAATGGGTGGTGGCGTCGGTCTTACGAATGGGGCAAAATATAGAATTGTAACAGATCGTACAAAATGGGCCATGCCTGAGATGAACATTGGTTTTTTCCCAGACGTTGGAGCTGCTTATTTCTTAAACAAGGCTCCTGGGCAGACTGGTCGGTATGTTGCGTTAACAGCATCTGTTTTAAAAGCTGCTGATGTATTATATATAAAAGCTGCTGATCATTATATGCCATCGGAAACTTTACCTACTTTCCTAGATGCAATCGAAAAAGTAAATTGGCATGATCAAAATGTACATATCACTTTAAAAGAACTCATTAATAAATATGAAACAGCTCCTAGTGTAGAAAGTGAACTTGTTTCCTTATTAGAAGAAATTGATCAACATTTTTCATTCCATACAGTTGAAGATATCATCCATTCATTAGATAATGCTGACGGATCCTTCGCTTCAAAAACGAAAGAAACATTACTATCAAAATCTCCGTTCTCATTAAAAATAACATTAAAACAACTTATTGACGGAAAGGAAAAATCGATAGAAGAATGCTTTGCAACAGATCTCGTGCTCGCTAAAAATTTCATGAGGCACGAAGATTTCTTTGAAGGAGTACGTTCAGTCGTTGTCGACAAAGATCAAAATCCAAAGTATAAATATAAACAATTAAGTGATGTTTCAGATGAAGATGTCAATCGCTTCTTCAATCTGCTTAATGCCTAATCAAAAAGCTAGATGAAAGCAACCTATTTGCTGCTTCATCTAGCTTTTTTCTTTCTAGACATATGTATTATGTATCTTCATTATCAGAACGATGGAGGCGTTACAGCGAATAAAATAACGGCATCTTGATCAAATAGATTCTCCCATTTATGTTTCATATAAGAAGGGATTTTCACACTATCCCCGGGGTATAAAGTGTATATATCTTGCTGTAAATACAAGATAATCTGTCCTTCTAAAACATGGGCAATTTCCTCTCCTTTATGCTCTAAAAGTTTTTCGGAGGAAACAGAATTAGGTGGCAAAGTCATTAAAGATACTGCCAAAGCACCCGTTAAATCTGGTGATAATAATTCATAGGATAAATTTCCTACGATCATTTTTTTACGTGCATTCGCTCTTATAACTAGATCATCCGTGTTCGTATCTTCAATGAGAAAACTAAAAGTTGGAACTTCTAAAGCCTTGGCTAGCAATTTCAATGTTTGAATCGAAGGATTAGCTAATCCTCGTTCAATTTGACTTAACATAGAAGGTGTTATTTCTGCCATTTTAGCTAACTCTCGCATACTCAGCTCCTTATATTCCCGAAGCTCTTTCACCTTTTTTCCGATATTTATATTTTCCATACCTCATGCTCCTTCAAACAATATGATAGATATATTTTAACATACTTAAATTTTATTTATCATATCACTTAAATTGTGTTAAACTATTTTTAATTAAATTTTCTGAAAGATAAACACAGAAAGGTGGAGTGATTGTGGAGAACTATCTTCTTTTTATTATCATGTCTATTTGTCTTATTATTTTACCCGGGCCCGATACTGCAATGGCTACAAAAAACACTCTTACTTCAGGAAAAATAGGAGGTGTAAAAACGGTTTTCGGCACATGTATCGCCCTTTTAATTCATACTTTAGCTGCTGTAATTGGGCTTTCCGCTATTATTGTTAAATCTGCTTTCTTATTTTCTATTTTTAAATATGTTGGTGCCATTTATCTAGTCTATTTAGGAATAAAAGCACTTCTATCTTTAAAAAGCAAAAACAGCATAGATACAAATGAGTTACCTATGAAACATGCAGATGAAAACAGCTCTTGTTTTCGCCAAGGGTTTCTTACTAATCTTTTAAATCCTAAAGTCGCTGTATTCTTTTTGACCTTTTTACCACAATTTTTAAATCCTAACCATAATACATTCATTCAATTTCTAACCATGGGTCTTACCTATCTCGTTTTAACCGCGATATGGTTTGCCTTTTATATCTTCTTAATTGATAAAATCAGTGTTTTCATGAAAAAACCAGCTACCCAAAGATACATCCAAGGACTTACTGGTATTGTATTAATTGGATTTGGTATCAAATTAGCTTTTGAAAAGAATAGTTAACGATGAAAAGTACACCCCTCTCTAATGAGAGGGGTGTACTTTTTGTACATGTAACAAGTTACATGTATATGCTATTCATCTATTAAAACCAGCGCTCTGTCACAACTTTTTTACGTGTATAGAATTGAACACCGTCTGTTCCATTTGTTCCAAGATCACCATAGAAGGATGCTTTATTTCCAGCAAATGCGAAGAATGCCATCGGTGCTGGAACGTTAACGTTTACGCCAATCATTCCTGCATCGATATTATCACGGAATGTTTGCGCATGTTTACCGCTTGATGTATAAATAACTGCACCATTTGCAAATTTGGATTGATTTGTAAGTTTAATGCCCTCTTCTAAATCTTTTACTCTCACAATACTTAAAACTGGAGCAAAAATTTCATCTTGCCAAATTTTCATATCTTGATTCACACCATCAAAGATTGTTGCTCCAACAAAATATCCTTCACGGGCTTCTTCATTAATTTTACGACCATCTACTAATAAAGCAGCCCCATCTGCTACACCACTATTAATATAGCCTAGTACACGCTCTTTATGAGATTCACGAATTAATGGACCTACATAATTATCTTCATGGAAACCATCGCCAACTTTTAATTTACGTGTTTCCGCTACTAGTACATCAATAAACTCATCAGCAATTTCATCCACAACAGCTACAACAGAACATGCCATGCAGCGCTCTCCACTGCTCGCAAATGCAGAACCAATAACACCTTGTACTGTTTTTTCAAGATTGCAATCTGGCATAACAATCGCATGATTCTTCGCTCCTGCGAGCGCTTGTACTCGTTTTCCATATTTTGTTCCTGTTTCGTATACATAGCGTGCAACTGGCTCAGATCCAACAAATGAAACCGCTTGAATGTCCTTATTTTCTAGAATGCTATTTACAACGTCTTTTCCGCCTTGCACTAAATTTAAAACTCCTTTTGGGAAACCTGCTTCATAGAATAACTCTACCAGTCTCTCAGCTAAAAGCGGTGTTCTTTCAGACGTTTTTAATACGAATGTGTTACCGCAAGCAATTGCTAATGGGAACATCCATAATGGAATCATCATCGGGAAGTTAAACGGTGTAATACCAGCAACAACTCCAATTGGGTAACGCCAAATCGAACCATCAATTCCACCTGCAATGTTCGGGAGTGCTTGCCCCATCATTAAATTTGGTGTTGATGTTGCCAATTCTACAGCCTCAATACCACGCTGTACTTCACCACTCGCATCCTTTAATGTTTTTCCATTTTCTAATGTGATAATTTTCGCAAGCTCATCTTTATTTTCTTGTAAAAGTTGTAAATATTTGTATAGCTGTCTTGAACGATTTGGAACCGGCACTTTAGACCATGTTTCATAAGCTGCTTTTGCAGCTTCAACAGCACGCTCCACATCTTCTTTTGGAGAAAGCGGAACATAAGCGATTATTTTCCCAGTTGCAGGATTTGGAACAGCTTCAACTTCCGTACCAGTAGATTCTACCCATTCACCATTAATATGATTTTTCACTCGTTTAATTTCTGTTGTAATCATTGTATTCGCTCCTTTTTTATTGTTATAAGTTCGAATTGTTTCTCACAATTTATAATTCGACGCTATAACCATTCATTATTCATGACTAGAGATTACTTGTTCACTTATCTTCTTATATAAAGCAGCCATGTCTTTTTCACCATACCCCGCTTTACCCGCTTCATCATACAAGTTCAACAGCATTTCACTTACTGGTAAGTGAAGTTCACTTTCTTTTGCTAAATCAACCGCAAATCCTAAATCTTTCTTTAATAGATTTACAGTAAAACCTGGCTCATAGTTTTCTGGTGCAATAAAGCTTTTATAGTTGCGCTCATAAATTCTACTTTGTCCGTAACTCACATTTAAAATATCAAACATTTTCTCTAAATCCATATTGTTTTTCTTCGCTAAAGTCAAAGCTTCACTTACACCCGCTGTGTAGAAACCTATCAATAAGTTATTAATAAGCTTTACAGTCGTGCCACTATCAATTTGTTCACTTACATGAAACACATTTGCCCCTAATACTTCCATCACTGGTAAACCTTTTTCATATACTTCTTTTGATCCACCGACCATAAAAGTTAATGTGCGATTTTCTGCTCCAATCACCCCACCACTAACCGGTGCTGCTAAGAAATCTACTTTTTTATCATTAGCAGCTTCTGCTAATCTTTTATTCAATTGCGGTGCTACTGTACTGGTATCAATTAGAACAACATTCGGATGACTATTCTCAATTAAACCCTCTTCTCCAAAATAAACCGCTTCCACAGCTCGCGGAGATGGTAAACTTGTAAAAATCAAATCACATGTTTCTGCCAAGTTTGCAATTGATAAGCCGATGATTCCTCCATCTTTCTCAAAAGAAGCCTCAGCATCTTTATTTAAATCGACGCCATATACAGTGTAATTTGATTTAACTAAATTTTTAGACATTGGAAGGCCCATATTACCTAAACCAATAAAACCAATCTTTTTCATATTGTTCTCCTCCTATTTAAACAATATATTTTCCGCGATTTATAATGGCTTTTGCAATTTCTCTCTTTTTCATAAATATGTTCGTATATAGAGGTATTGACAGTTGACGAATTTCATCTAGAATAGCGTTTCTATTTTGCTCTTCTTGTACTGCTGCAGAAAGAAGAACCATTGCCGCTGATTCTACTTTACGATACCCTTCCTCACAAAGAACATCTGTTACGAACTGTTTTGTACGTTCTTTTTCTTCACCATTTTTACTCACTGCTTTCTTCGTACGTAAAAATGCTGATTCCATTACATACACATCTTTCAACATGTCTGCTAATACGCGTGAATATTCTTGTTCTTGCTCGATTTTCAATTTAGGAGTTTGAGATAGCGTTTTCAAAGATTGCTTCAATAACTGTTTCGATAATAAAATATAACGATGGTTTCGTTCTATATTTTCAAATGTGCCTTCGTCTACTTGATCTCCTATTTGCTTCGTTTGTTTCATTAACATTTTCGCAACTGTTAAGCGGTTAATTTCATTCGTTCCTTCAAATATACGGCTAATTCTAGCATCACGATATAATCGTTCTACTTCATATTCTTGCATATAACCGTAGCCACCATGAATTTGTACAGCTTCATCCACAATATTTCCTAGTGTTTCCGAAGCATTCACTTTATTAATGGCACACTCCATTGCAAATTGAGACATTTTCTGCATGATGCTGCCATCCCCATTTGTCTCATGAATTGCCTCGTCAATTACGCCTGCTGTTCGATAAGCTGCACTCTCTGCACCGTATGTAGCGATAATCATATTTGCAATTTTCTCTTGAATCATCGTGAAATCAACTAATTCTGTTTGAAACTGTTTTCGTTCTTTTCCGTATTGAACAGATAAACCAATTGCTTGTTTTGCTGTTCCAATATTTCCAAAAGCGAGTTTCAATCTAGCGAAATTGAGGATATTAAGGGCTACGTGATGACCCTTTCCAACTTCCCCTAATACATTTTCAACTGGAATTACAACATCCTCTAAAATGAGTGTCGCAGTCGAAGATCCTTTAATGCCCATTTTCTTTTCTTCTAAGCCAATTGAAACACCTTCACATGTTCTTTCGACAATAAATGCTGTCATTCCTTTATTTGTCTTTGCAAAAACAACATATACATCAGCCATATGAGCATTTGTAATCCACTGCTTTTCCCCATTTAATTTCCAAGTTGTTCCTTCTTCATTTAATACAGCGCTTGTTTTTGCACTTAATGCATCTGATCCAGCATTAGGTTCTGTTAATGCATACGCTCCAATCCATTCGCCTGATGCAATTTTAGGTAAGTATTTTTCCTTCTGCTCGTTTGTGCCATAGTATATATATGGCAATGTTCCTACACCAGCATGAATATTAAAGGAAACACTAAATGCTCCTGCATATCCCATCTTTTCTGCTACAAGGCCAGAAACTGCCTTTCCTAATTCGAACCCACCATATTCTTCTGGTACCTCTATACTTAACAACCCAAGTTCTCCGGCCTTTTCAAACAACCCGCGAGAAACTTGATAATTGTGCTGCTCGATATTTTCAATTTGAGGAACAATTTCCTGTTTAACAAACTGTTCTGTTGTTTTTGCGATTAAATCTTCATCACCTGAAAAATCTTCCGGTGTAAAAAAAGTTGTATTAAGATTCTTATTCAGCGAAAAAAATTCGTCCCATTGCAACTTTGTTTTCTCCATCTGTATCCCCCTATCATTTCGGTCTTCATTTTCTTTATATGCAAAATCTATGCCAAACTAAAAACTTGATAGAACCTGGGCTAAATAAATAGAAAACGTAAAACTGTTTAGACAGTTTTACACTGTTTATAACAATTTGTCTAGATTTTGAATCGTGATAATTTGTTATAAAGAGTCGCCCTAGAAATCCCTAACAATGCTGCTGCCTTTGACTTATTCCCTTTTGCTTCTTTTAAAACGCGTTCAATTAATCCTCGCTCTTCCTCTTCACGTACCACTTTCATCGCTTCTTGCTTTGCTGGTAAAGACTGAATCATAGGTACTAATTTCTTCTGTTCCATATCCCGATAATAGAATTCTTCTGGTAAATCCTTAGCTCGTATATGTACATCATCCGATAGTGCAAATAGTCTTTCCAACACATTGATTAATTCCCGAACATTTCCTGGCCAATTGTAATGGAACATAAGGCGTAATACTTCTTTATCAAGTGTCTTTTCTTTAGCACCATACATTTGACATAACTTTTGTAAATGTTCTTCGACAATGAGTGGGATGTCTTGCTTTCGAAAACGAAGTGGTGGAATATGAATCGGAATAACATGAAGACGATGATATAAATCTTCTCTAAATGTACCTTCTCTAACCATTTGTTTTAAATCTTTATTTGTCGCTGCAATTAGCCTAAAATCAACTGGAATTGGATGCGTACCACCAATTCTTTCTATCTCCCTTTCTTGTAAAACACGTAAAATTTTCACCTGTGTTAATAGAGACATATCACCGATTTCGTCTAAAAATAACGTGCCATGATTCGCAAGTTCAAACTTCCCTGCTTTCCCGTTCTTTTTCGCACCTGTAAAAGCACCTTCTGCATAACCAAACAGTTCGGATTCTAGTAAATTATCAGGAATAGCAGCACAGTTCACACTGATAAATGGACCGTTTTTTGTTATACCTGTATCATGTATAGCTCTTGCAAATTGCTCTTTACCAACACCACTTTCTCCAGTAATTAACACAGACGCTTTCGACCCAGCTGCTTTTCGAGCCATTTTTTTCGTTTCAGAAATCGTCTGACTTTCTCCAAGAATATCTTCGAATCGAATTTGCTTCTTCTTCGGTTTAGAAAATAACGGTTTGACAGCACTATCTTTTTGATCAAACCTCTCTAGTATTTTATAAATATCTGAAATCCCTTCATGAATAAGCATGCCTACAGCACCTATCACTCTTCCTTGCTTCCAAATCGGCATCCGATGCACAACTAAATTTTGTCCTTGCAAACGATGCACTTGATTTCTTTCTGGTACCCCTGTTTTTAATACAACTGGAAGCCTCGTATTCTCAATTACATTTTCGGCCAGTTGTCCAATTGCTTCTTCTTTTGATACTCCAACAAAGCGGCTATACGTATCATTAAACATTTGAATGACGCCGTTTTCATCCACAATCGCAATGCCTTCATACGCAGTGTCGAAAGACAAACGAAACCATTCAATTAATTGTTGTGATTCTTTTAATTGCTGTTTTAGAAACTTTTGAAAAGCGAAAAGTTCAGGCTTGTCTATGATTCCTACAAGTACTCCATCTTGTTCAGTTGTCACATAAAATGGTGTATCCTGTAATTCGTTCATAGTTGTTTTCATACTACCCTTATTAATAGAATTAGTGACAATCATATGAACTAACATACTTTTATCACTTTTTTGTTGTATCCACTGAATACAATCTGTCAGTTTTACAATGCCAATCATTTGCTTTCCATCTAGCACAGGAAGTTCATCCTTTGATATTTTAATAAGAAGTTTAACTGTTTCAGTAATCGTATCGTTACTTCTCACAAACTGGAAATCTTGCTGCATCCATTTTTCTACAGAGAAATCTTTTGTAGAACTCATATCTTCTCACCTCTTGTATACAACAATTCAAATCATATAAAAAGGCGATGAATTCTCACATCAAGCAGTTGTTCTTGCCCAAGATGTCCCATCATCGCCTTTCTTCTCTGTTCTATTGATCTTCAGATAAAACTGTTTTTGCAATTCCGTTATCTAATTCCTCAAAATCATGATACGAAATTGTTTCATACAATTCACTTCTCGTTTGCATGTTAGATAGCCCTTCTTTTTGTGAGCCTGTTTCTTTAATTAGCATAAACACACGCTCATATGCTTTTGCTGCAACGCGAAGTGATGTAACCGGATAAATCACCATTTGGAAGCCCATATTTGCAAATTCTTCTGCACTATAATATGGAGTTTTCCCAAATTCAGTCATGTTCGCAAGCAACGGAACATTTACTTTACTGTTGAACAAACGGAATTCTTCTTCGGATTGAAGTGCTTCCGGGAAAACAGCATCTGCACCTGCTTTTACATAAGCAATCGCTCTTTCAATTGCTGCATCTAATCCTTCTACACCGCGAGCATCTGTACGTGCTACAACAACAAGTGTTGGTGCTACTTCTTTAATCGCTTTAATCTTCTGTACTAATTCCTCAGTGGAAACAAGTTTTTTTCCATTTAAGTGTCCACATTTTTTCGGTAATTGTTGATCTTCAATTTGGACAGCGGCTACATTTGCTTCCACCATCTCTACAGCCGTTCTTGCTACATTTAACACTCCACCAAATCCTGTATCAATATCGACAAGAAGAGGTAAGTCCGTTGCTCTAACAAGATCTCTTGCTCTGTCAGCTACTTCAGTAGACGTTACAATACCTAAATCTGGCAAACCCTTACTTGCTGTATAAGCAGCTCCCGATAAATAAAGAGCTGAAAATCCAGTGTTTTTTGCAACAAGAGCAGCCATTGCATCATGAGCACCAGGGATTTGTAAAATTTCAGGTGCCTCTACTAAAGCTCGGAATCGATTAGCAAGCTCTTCTTGTGTTGACGGTTTATTCACAACCCAAGCCATTCTTATTCCCCCTATACTTAAATTAAGAAAAGATCTACAAATTCATTTACATTCATATTTTCTAACTTTTCTTCATTCAAACAAGCTTCATGAATTTTTTCTTGTTGTTTATTAGAATAATGAACAGCCATATTTGCAGAAAACTTTTGAACAACCTTTGGAATCGCTTCGTCTCTACGGAAACGGTGACCTAATGGGTATTCACACTCTACGTTTTCTGTTACTGTTCCATCTTTAAAATGAACTTGAACAGCGTTGGCGATTGAGCGCTTGTTCGGATCAAGGTAATCCAAACTATACTGTTTATTTTCTACAACAACCATCTTATTTCGTAATTCATCTACACGAGGGTCAAATGCAACTTCATCCTCATAGTCATCTGCAACGATATCGCCTTTTAATAGACCAATTGCAGTAATGTATTGTAAGCAATGATCGCGGTCAGCTGGGTTATTTAATGGACCTTCTTTATCAATAATACGAACCGCCGATTCATGTGTTGTAATTGTAATACGGTCAATTTCCTCTAATCGCTCTTTCACTTCTGGATGTAATTTCACTGCGCATTCTGCAGCTGTTTGAGCATGGAATTCTGCTGGATATGATACTTTAAACAATACATTTTCCATTACATAAGAATCTAAAGGTCTTGCTAATTTTAGTTCCTGCTTATTAAATAATACATCTTGGAATCCCCATCCTGGTGCAGATAATGCCGTTGGATAACCCATTTCACCTTTTAATGCAGTAAGTGCAAGGTAAACACCACGGCTTGTTGCATCCCCAGCTGCCCATGACTTACGTGAACCTGTATTTGGGGCATGACGATATGTACGAAGACTAGAGTTATCAATCCATGCATGAGACAATGCGTTAAAGATTTCTTCACGCGTGCCACCAAGCATTTTTGTAACAACTGCTGTTGTCGCTACTTTTACATATAATACATGGTCAAGACCAACGCGGTTTAAACTATTTTCTAATGCAAGTACACCTTGGATTTCATGGGCTTTAATCATCATTTCAAGTACATCGCGTACTTTTAATGGTTCTTTTCCTTCTGAAATACGAACGCGGCTCACATAATCCGCAACAGCTAAAATTCCACCTAAATTATCAGACGGGTGTCCCCATTCTGCAGCAAGCCATGTATCGTTATAATCCAGCCAACGAATCATACATCCAATATTAAAAGCACCGCGTACTGGATCAAGTACAAATGATGTTCCTGGTACACGTGTACCATTTGGCACAACTGTTCCTGGTACAACTGGTCCAAGGAGTTTCGTACATTCAGGATATTGCAGCGCTAAAATTCCGCATCCAAGCGTATCAAGTAACACATAGCGTGCTGTGCTAAATGCTTCTGAGCTCGTCACCTCTTTATTTAATACATAATCCGTAATCTCTTCTAAAATTGCATCTTTTTGTTTAATTTCATTTGTTTTAATCATGCTATCCTTCCCTTTCTGTCGAAAATTCGTTATTATTGAGGATGGGTGTCAGTCAAACACCCACCTGGCGGGCGGCCTTAACAACTCCCCAGTTGTTTTTATTTGCTAAGCACATGTCGCTCGCCGATATAATTTACACGTGGGCGGAACAAGCGATTGTTTGTATGCTGTTCAATAACATGCGCACATAAGCCTACTGTTCTAGAACTGAAAAAGATTGGCGTGTACAGTTGAATTGGAATACCTAACATCCAATATACTGGAGCTGCATAATAATCTAGATTCGGATAGATTCCTTTTTCCTTCTCCATAATTTTCTCTCCAGCTTCACACATTTCATATAATGTATAATCACCTTTTACATCACATAACTGTTTTAAAGCTTCTTTCATCATGAGTGCTCTTGGATCCATCTTCTTCATGTAGACGCGATGTCCAAATCCCATGATTTTTTCTTTGTTATATAATTTCTTTTGCAGTAACTCTTCAAATTTCTCAACATTTCCAGCTTCTAACAGCATGTACATAACTGCTTCATTTGCACCGCCATGTAGGCTTCCTTTTAAGGATGCGACTGCTCCTGTTAAAGCACCATATAAGTCTGATTGCGTAGATGCGATAACGCGAGCTGTGAATGTAGAGTTTGGCATTTCATGTTCACTATATAAAACTAAAGAGCGGTCGAAGATTTTCTCTTCAAGCTCAGTCGGTTTTTTACCAGTTAACATATAGAAGAAATTCGCACTATACGATAACTCCTGAAGCGGCCCGATCGGCTCTTCATTGTTTAAAATATGATAACTGTTCGCAACAATATTTGGCACTTTGCTTAACAATTTATAACCACGACTTTTGTTTACTTCTAGCGAACGGTTTTCAATATCGTTATCATAACCAGCTAATGCTGATACACCTGTACGTAACCCATCCATCGGGTGCGTTTCTTTTGGCAATGCTTTTAAAACATTGAATACACCTTCTGGTACTTCATATTCTTCCTTCAATTTCTTTTCAAGTTTTTCCTTTTCATCCTCATTTGGTAGATGTTCTTCTAATAAAAGGTGCACAATGTCTAAATAACCTTTTGTCTTTGATAGTTCAATTAAGTCATATCCTTGAATAACAATTTCACCTTTTACCGTATCGAGAAACGAAATTTTCGTCTCCGCTGCGACTACACCATCTAATCCCGGGGAAAATTTTTCTTCAGCTTTCATTATCATTTCCTCCAATCCTAATAGATCTTCGTGCACATAACTGTAAGCCTTTACAACATTGTGAACTACATTTCTATTTCAATGTATCAGAGTTTTTAGAAGATTTCAATTTATTTTATAATGATAAGTTTCCTATACTTTTCCTGCTGTAATAAAATTGTTTTTTAAGAATAACGTCTAAGTTTTTTATCAAAAAGCCCGTTGTCCCTTCTCTTTCTTTTAAACCGAAATATATTGATTTTCAATAAAATTCCATATAAAGCTTATACAACAAACAATTTACTCCGTATATTTATTATCTTTTTTCAGCACACAAAAAAGCGAGTTGTACATATACACAACTCGTTCACACTTATTTTATATATCGATATTAATTAAATACAATTTTTATATAAAATATTTTCATTTTTAATAAAATTATTATTTTACATAGTTAAATTCAATTTCGTCCATTTTCTTATGATAACTTACTACTAAATCATAGTCCCGAAAATACCAAATATCGTCGGAATCGACAAAAAAATTGAATGCCATCCTGTTCAACAGATGCGGCTATATCTTCTGACACCTCAAAAGCCACTCCTAAAGAATAACTAGGCTGAATGGTGCTATTATCTCCATATAAAAACTCATAAAAGGTATTATTTATTACAATCATATTGTATCTTTTTATACAGGAACTTCCTTCCATAAATAGATGTGTTTTTATAAAAAAAGTCCACCATCTATAGTTGGAGTTAGTCTTTCGACGTAAGAATGTCCAAGCTATTCTCTAAGAGTCTTCATATTATAAGGTATCAAACAATAGGTGGTGAGAATTATAACGCATATTATTGATTTTCAAGCTATTCAGCCACGTAGTAAAACAAATGCAAGACAACCAATTCCAATTGACCATTCTCCAAAAAGAAATACAGTTGCTCAGTTACGAGTAAATATTCCACGTAGAGACTCCCGTGACAACACAGTAGAATTAATCACAACAGTTGGAGTTGAAGGAGTTACAAACATCGCTCAAATCGTATTTCGTATTTTCCGCGATAATACTGAGATTTTCAACACTCAAGTTGGGATAGAATCCACTGATTCAGAACAATTTTACGCTGTAACCTTCCAAGCAATTGACAAAGATCTAAGATCCGGAACTCATGTTTACACGCTTACTGCTGAAAATATGACTGCTGGTGCCGAAGCTGCAATAGTAGGTCCGGTTTCTTTTAGCGCGTTAGCTATTGGCAACGACCACGATTGCCGTTAATGAAACTACTACAATATCTAAATGTCTTTCAACAAGAAAGAACTCATTTTTGTTCTTTCTTGTTCTTTTTTATATACATTCTATACTCTGTAAAAATTTGCGTGCACATTTGCAGCTCGTGCAAGAATATACTGCTATATAATACGATTTAGGGGTGATTCTTTTATGTATTTATTTCCAACAAGAATTGCCGTTGTAGCCCCAGTTGCCTCTCCTTCTGTCCATTCTGTTCCCGTTCATACAGCAACTTCTGATGTTGGCATTGAACTCCCAGCAACTTGGCAGCAATATCAATTATCAGGTGGAGCAACACCTTCATTTTGGCATCACGGCACACCTCCTAGTGGCACTACCTATTATGGTCATCCTCCCCATTCTCCGTATCCACCTCTCCAGATTTTCTATCATTTCCCATCAATTTATTTTCAAAATTTTTATGGGACCTTCAACATTTGAACATATATATTCTTCAATTTCATATAAAGTATTTTTATACATGATAGCATACAAAAAAACACCTAAGTTACCGATCAATCTCCGGTATCCTAGGTGTTTTTCATACACTTTTATATGATTGAAACTTTAAAAAACATTATATTTATTGACCACCATTTGGAGTTGCCTCTCCTTGACCATTTCCATTGCTCGGTTGTGTTGCATTTTCTTGGCCGTTTCCACCGCTTGACGGAGTTGTGTTCCCCTGGCCATTTCCGCTGCCTGGCGGGGTTGTATTCCCTTGGCCATTTCCACTGCCTGGTGGAGTTGTATTTCCTTGGCCGTTTTCACTGCCTGGTGGAGTTGTATTTCCTTGGCCGTTTCCATTGCTCGGCGGAGTTGTATTCCCTTGACCATTTCCATTGCTCGGCGGGGTTGTATTCCCTTGATCATTTCCACCTTGATTATTTGTTGCATTGTCTTCATTTTGTTTATTTTGATCATTATTTTGCTTATTTTCTTCACTTTGTTTTTGCTCTTGTTGTTTTTTATCTCCATCTGTTTGTTGCTGCTGTTCTTGCTGTTTATTTTGACCATCATTTTTCTGCTGTTCACTTGAGTTTGAATTTGACGTGCTCGGATTTGGAGAAGAATCTCGTTTTGCACCTTTCACACGTAATTCATCACCCTCTTGAACAACACTACTTGGCGCCTTAAAGCGTGACGTATTTGTTCCAAATTTACTCATCATTTCTTTAAAAATCTGTTGTGCAATTTTCGTATTTTTGCTGCTTATATAATCTTCAGGACTATCTTTCATATATCCAGTCCAAACTGCCATTGTATACTGCGGTGTATAACCCGCAAACCAACTATCACGCGATGCACTAGATGGTATACCATATTTCGATATTTGTTCAGATGAATAGTTTGTTGTTCCTGTTTTACCTGCCACATCTAAAGAACTTACATTAGCTGCTGTACCAGTACCAGAACTCACAACAGAACGTAGCATATCTGTAATCATATACGCTGTATAATCTTCCATAACACGTTTCGATTTTGGTTCAAAACTTTGTGACTTTCCATCAGGATAAACCACTTTTTTAACAAAGTGTGGTTTTGTATATTTACCATCATTACCAAATGTAGCATATGCTCCTGCGATTTCAGTTGGCGATACTTCATTTGTACCAATTGCTGTTGACTCAACTGCATCTTTTTTAAATGGAATACCTAAGCTTTCTGCAAAGCTTTGTGCTTTACTTAATCCTACCTCTTTTGCTGTTTTAATTGCTGGTATGTTACGAGACCATTTAAGAGACTCACGCATTGTTATCATACCTTTATACGTTTTATCAGCATTTTGAACCTGTTGTCCTGTCGAATATTTATATGCTGAATCATCGAGTTGATGATAAGTTGGCCATTTTAAATATTCAATTGCTGGACCATAGTCAAAAATTGGCTTCATTGTTGAACCTGCTGAACGATCTAGTTCAATTGCCATATTATGCCCTTTGAATGTCGCTTTATTTTCACCACGTCCACTACCTATAGCGCGAATTTCTCCAGTTTTTGTATCCATAAATGTAAAAGCACCTTGGAATTTATCATTTGGATAACTAATAATATTTTTGTTTAAAAGATCATCAGCATATTTCTGTGCTTCTGGGTCTAAAGTTGTGTAAATAGATAACCCATCAGATCCAACGTTTGCATCTGGTAACTCTTTCTCTACTTCCTTCACAACAGCGTCTATAAATGCTGGATATGGCATTTCTGTAACTTCTTTAGGAGGAAGTAGTCCGTCGGTTACAGGGACCTTCGATGCTTCTTCCATTTGTTTTTTCGAAATATATCCATGTCGATTCATTAAATGTAAGACAACATTTCTACGCTCTGTTGCCCGCTCTACATTTTGCGGTTTTGTTGGATCATAAATACTAGGGCCTTTTGGTAGTCCTGCAAGCATCGCAGCCTGTGGTAAAGTTAAGTCCTTTAATTCTTTTCCATAATAGTTTTCAGCTGCTGTTGCAATACCATATGAGCGGTTCCCTAAATTAATCTTATTTAAATACATCTCTAATATTTCATGTTTTGAATATTGCTGTTCTAACTTATAAGCTAAAAATATTTCTTGTGCCTTACGCTTAGGGGTTTTATCCATAGACAAGAAATAGTTTTTAATAACCTGTTGGGTAATTGTACTTCCGCCTTGTGAGCCATAATTCCCAGTAAGGCTGACTAAAACAGCACGTGCAGTCCCTTTGAAGTCAACACCACTATGATCATAAAAACGTGCATCCTCTGTAGCTAAAAATGCATTTTCTATTAATTTAGGTACTTGATCATACGTAATATTTGTTCGTTTCTCTTTCCCATATTCATATACCAGCTTTTTATCTTTATCATAAATTTTTGCTGATAATGGATTGACAAGCTTTTCTTTTTCAAGTTTCGGAGCATCTTTTATCATAATGAAAAAAGTAGTTACTCCTCCTACGAGCGCCACGATTCCAAGTATTAAACATCCAATTAAAAATTTACGAAAAAACGATGTTTTACCTTTCGTTTTTTCTACATTAGCACTTGGTTGCTTTTTCTTTTGTACTTGTCTTCGCTCTTCTCGAGAACGATAATTTTCTGACATCTTGCTTTCTCCTGCCTTTCAATTCTCCCGTTGATTTACACGAAAATGAAACCAACATCTTGATTTCACCTCAACAAATAAGCCTATATACTTTGGACAACTATTTTCCCTCTATCTTTCTAATAATACTTACATGTAACACATATAATATAAGAGGTTGGCTTTCATTTTTCTTTTGGCATAAGTTAATTCGAAAATTTTAAACAGCAAAGTATAAAAAACATATAACCTCGTATAAATAATATACTTTTTTTTCATTTGGTCAAACTTTTTTATTTGAAAAACTATTACTAGTAAATCAATAGTGAAATAAAAATATCACACCAATATGAATTTCGTGTGAACTCACAATAAACTACGCAATCACAAAAACAGTACTATATAAATACAAATTGAAAAACCGACATAAAACCTTTCTTTTTTAGATAAAAGAGAGCATCCGGCCATGCATAGAAGCGATCAGACCCTCTTCCTACCCCATAGAAAATGAGTGCAGGCCACCCTTTGTTCTTCATAGCAGCGACTTATATGTTTGAAAATCAAAATGGATATATAATATGCAATGTATAGCATCTAAGTATTATAATTCTATAAATTAGCAGGATTTTCCTTTCTTAACATCTAAACATATTAAAGAAGGGAGATGAACTAACATGACTTTGTATCCAGTAATTTCCAAAAAATTAGTCGCTGTAGGTTATAATCCATCATCTATGATTTTACGAATTGAATTCAGAATTGGCACATATGATTTTTACGATGTACCAGAAAGTATATACACAGGATTACGAAACGCGCAATCCAAAAGCTATTATTATAACACCTATATTAGAAATTCCTATCGTCACACCAAAATTTAATCAGTAAGGTTCCTCATTCTCCTAACTTCTTTTCTTGCACTGACTTTCGAAGTAGTAATATTACTGTCTGCAAATAGCATGATAAATAGGAAGCAATTTATATCATTGTATAAATGATTATCTTATGTAAAACAAAAATGGTATTACATTGTTTATCGAATGTAATACCATTTTTTAAATTTAAATATAGCTTCCAATACTACTTGATCACTACTTGCTCCTCTTTAATCCAGCTGCTTTGTCCAATATCAATAGCACCATCTTTTCTTGCCCAAACACGATAAGAACTTGAACCATCAATCACACCTTTAAAATTTATACATTCAGGTTCTGCATAATAATTAATCCCATATCCAACGGGGGAGTTTGAATATGCATAGAACCACTCTATATCAAAGTGCTCTAATTCCGTCCACTGTTGCTCGTTTCCTAATTTAATCATATCCTTATCTCCACCACCCCAATATCCTTCAAAAATTAGATACGGAATTTTATTTGTGATATGTCCAGTAAATATAGGCTCTTCAGGATTCTTATATAGATTAATTCCGTAACCTTCAGGGTATTTCGAAATAGCAATTCCAATACCTACTGGTTGTCCTAAATTGTCCTGCACCTGACTTGTACCATCTATAAACCATGAAAGTGACTTATCGCTAACTAAATAATTCAAATCAACTTTTCCTATCCCGTCAATATTTCCTGTTTCAGTATATTGCCATATATCACATGGATATGCTGGTTTATTACCACCATAGCGCGGAATCCAAAGGAAATCCGCTCTCACCCCACTTAAACCATACTTATTATACATGTGATGACCTACGTACAATCCAACTTTCCAACCCGCAGCTTTACAAGTATCAATAAACGCTTGGGATGCTTCAGCTAACTGATCAGGACCACAACTTTTTAACGTATCATCTTCAACATCAAGAACAAGAAATTTAGCGTCAGCACTCGCTCTTGCCATAAAATCTTTCGCTTCTACAATTGCATCTTTAACAGAAACATAACAACCATAAGCATATGCTGCATGTGGAATACCATGTTGTTCCAGATTCGTTACATAGCTTGTATACCGCTCATCAACTGTTCTCGAACCATACTGTACACGGCATATTGCAAGATCAATCTGAAGTGCTACCACATCCCAATCGATATTAACATTCCACTTAGAAATATCAATAATATGTTTGTCCATTATTCATCTCCTCCTTTTGTAATATCACATTTAAATACTTAGAGAAATACTTCAATCTCCCCTCCAACTTGTCCATATACTTGATCGATTCCGACAATATGAATATAGTAGGAATCGATTAAAATAGGTGTGCGTTTTACCAGTTCGATTTAATACTTTATCGAACGATAAAGTGAAACTTTAATCAGTGGGGAGCTTACTACCCGCGAATAGAGGGATAAATTAAATATTCAATCAAGATATAAAATGTTATATAACGCCCTATCATGACTCAGTTATATACCTTCTATAAAAACAATTTTCATCGTACACTTTTTAAGAAACAATCCTAACAATTACTTACCACTATACTTATAGTAGTAAATATCTATACTAAACATTGGTAATATTCAATACAAACATTATCAATTAACTATATGAATCAACTATGTTACATTAATACCACGGTTACTATTACCGTTAAATCCTTGCTCCCTTCAAGGATTTAACATACTCTCCTAATCCAATATGTATAAAAGAAAAAAGAATCTGTAACAGATTCTTTTTTCTTGCTACAACTTAAAAGAGTTTAACAAGAACATATAAAGCATGACTCCCCAGCATTTTTTCTCTTTGTCGAATCCCAAGAATTGATAACCGTTTTTCAGTAAATCTTTATCTTTTGGTAAATCCACACTTATATTTTCAACTGCTATACTTTACCTCCAAATACTCGGTGAATGACTCTGTTTGATTTTGAACAGAATGAATTTCGTATTAACTTATACTTTTTACAAATACACTCTTTAATTTTTTTCGAAAATGAATACCTAACGTAATGGCTACAATGATTATCGCTCCGAAGATAATTTTCCCCATGTGCTGTCCAAGCACTTCAAATATATCATGTAAGTTTCCTCCTAACCAATAGCCACCGATTAAAAAGAAAGATACCCAGAATAGAGCACCAGAGTAGATCGTTATGGCAAAACGACGGAGGGGTAAATTAATAATCCCTGCAAAGTAACCAGTAAAATGACGTACGCCTGGGACGAAAAATCCAATAAAGATAAGGAAATATCCATATTTATCAAACCACATTCTCGTTAAATCAATTTTTCTTTGTGTTAAAAATACATATTTTCCATATTTCTGTACAAAAGGCATACCAAGTTTATTGCCTAAAAAGTACTGAATTGTCATCCCAACGCTTGTACCAATAAATGATAAAATAATTAAAAGTAGTAATTCTAAATCTCCTTTATGTGCCAAATAACCCGCATACACTAACGTCGGCTCCCCTGGAAACGGAAATGCAATATATTCTAACAATGTTCCAACAAGTACTACATAGTAGCCATATTGCTGAAATAATTCATAAACCCATTCCATGTTGTTTTCTCCTTTTTTTCTACAGCATTAATTACGTACAATAACTAGTGATTACACTGGCGTTCGTAGGAATCTCGGCATTTCAATGCTGAGTAGTTCCAAGCCTTTACTGAGAGCGATAATTAAGAAAATAGAAGTTCACCCTAACCATAAAGGTATAAAGTGGAAAACCGTATCACAAATAAGGGATACGGTTTTTACTATTATTTAAAAATCATAACAGTATTAAAATATATTAAGTTTTGCCTTCATTGAAGCCAAATGCTTCGCCAATCAATTTTTTAATAGACTCATAATCTTCTTTAACTAGACTTCTGTATATTACTTTATCCATCTTTGTAAACTCCCTTTTATATAAGTGAATTTTCATTTCGTATGTAAATATCTTATAATAAATAATAATAATGTCTCCTCTAAGAGGAGAGTCAACGGTAATATTAGAAAAAATATAAAGGAAGTGATTAGGGTGAAAAACTTATTTTCTATTGGAGAAGTTGCTAAAATAAAGGACATTACCATAAAAGCGTTAAGATATTATCATAAAATGGGATAACATTAATGCAAAAAAACGATATTCTTTTTGTAGGAATTTACAGAAAGAATATCGTTAGACCCAAACTGCTCTTAGATTACTAACAACAAAAGACAAGCCTATATGCTAAGTGGTTTTTGACTACAGTATTCAAAAACGCATAGGCTCACGCCTAAGAACATTCATCTCTCACCTAAAATTGTTGTTTCACACCTTCACATTTTTGAAGAAGGAGTCTTCTGTCGAAACATGATAGATTGTTTTGAATTACATCATAATCTGTCATTGAACTGTCCATGTAGATCTCTATGTCTCTATCAAATGATTTTTGTATTAGAACCTGAATTTTTTACCTTTGATATTTTTTCCAGTCTTAAAACCGATTTAGAAAATTCTAAAAATACATTGAGGATCTTTGAGAAACTAACTTTCTTATAATTATGCTTGCTATTTCCTCGATGTTTTCATGTAGAAAGAAATGCTTACCTTCAAAAGAGTGGAATGTACACATTTTATTTGTGTATTGCTCCCATTTTTTTACCTCTTCATATGAAGTTAATTCATCATTTTTTCCATTTAAGATCAGAAAATCAATGTCACATACTTGTATATTATTATTATTATGTATATATGTCTCTACGATTTTAAAATCCGCTCTTAGAATGGGGAGAAAAATTTCCATTAATTCTTCTGATTGAAACACCTCGGATGGTGTACCACCCATAGCAATAACTTCATTTTTAAATTGTTCATTAGGTAGATTGTGTCGGATATCTTTTATTTTGCTATTTGGATGATTTCTACCAGACAAAACAAGAAACTCAGGTAATACGTCATTGGAAATTTGTATTTTCTTGGCTAATTCATAGGCGATCAAACTTCCCATGCTATGTCCATATAGAATATATGGTGAATTATTTAGCTGCTTAATAATAATTTTATAGACATCATTTACAGCCTCTTCAATACTATGATAAAGGCTTTCTTCAATTCTATATCCCCTACCGGCTAACTCTATAGGGATTACTTCAATAAATGGATTAAAGTATTTTTTCCATTTTGAGTAATTAAACGCAGATCCCCCAGCATGTGGCAAACAAAAAAGTTTAATCTTCGTCATTACTGTCTCCCTCGATTAAAATTTGTTTATATTCTGGCAAATTGTATAAATATCTTTAATTATTATCTCCTTTGGTAACTCATCTAGTGTTGCACAAGCAGACATCTTATAATTAGGCTCAATATTATATTGTCTAAAGTGAAAATTTTGAGGTATGTTCTTGTATGAAATTGAATTTTGAGCTTCTTTTTTTATGGAGAATGAATTTAACGGGATATAAAGCCCCTTCCCAATAGTTTTTATATAACTTTCTTTTAACGTCCAAAGATCAAAAAAATAACTAATTTGTTCATCAGAATTTATATTAGATAAATCATAAAATTCTTCCTCTGAGAAGAATTCTTGTGCTAATTTAAGAGCGTCTATTTCTGAAATTTTTTCTATATCAATACCAACATTTGAATTAGCAGTAATACAAATCACCCATTCTCCTGAGTGCGAAATATTAAAATGAAAATCAGAAAAATTTTTAACAAAAGGTTTTCTGTGCTTATTATATACAAATTTAATTTCATCATTATTAATTTTATATTTTTCGCAGATTAAAGAACGGACTAACAAATCTCCTATCAAAATCCTATTAACATCGTCCAATTTTATTAAACGCTTTATTCGTTCTCTTTTCTCATTTGAAATCAAATTACTAAACTGATTAAATAAATCATTATCAATATGCTTTGGTATTTTTACAGCGTGAATTCGTATTATAAATCACTTCCTTTTTAGAGGTGTAAAATCTTATGTATTACGTAACACCCTCGAAATACATATAAAGCAAAAAAATTGTATATTTACATATTAATGTAAATATACAATTTTCACCTAGAAATATAATTAAAATACTCGGTTCTGGTGCAGAAACTTCAAGGTAATTGCACCAGAACCTTATACAGTGCTGCTCTTGATATATTCGTAATGTCACAAATTTGATGTACAGTCATTAAGCGGCTTTTTTTGCATTCACATCACTATTCACAAATAATACCTTTGATAGTGAAAATTTATGTTCATAAAGTTGTATCTTTCTAGACACTCTACTTTGTGGTTAACGAAAGGTCCGCTCCCTCTATCCCTTCTAATTCATTTACGAGACATTTGGTTATCTTTTCCACTGCTGGGGAGAAGACAATCTCTTCGTGCGACCCAGGCACCGAATACTTATTCACTTTCCCCTGTAATAACGGCTTCCAATCCGTGAACAACTCTCTACCTTCTTCAGCACTGAAATAGATGACCTCCCCAAAATATGGCGTTAAAACATGTTCTGCCATTAAATTTAGACCCTTCCTGTGGGCATTAATAATCTGCTTTAGACTCGTAAGATCCGCATCAGGCAGGAGCACTCCTTCCACGATCAACTGATCAACAAGCATGTCCTGTTGATGAACGAGTTCTTCTCCCTGCTCTACTAGATCTAAATGGATGAAATGCTTCAATATATAAGAAAGCATATCATCCTCTGTCTTGTGATCCTGTTCTGAAGGTACCTTGGTATCCATGAGTACCAACATCTCAACTTCTTCTCCCTGGTTCCGTAGTATAGTTGCGATTTCATAGGCGATGGCACCGCCCAGAGACCATCCTCCCAGACGATACGGCCCCTCTGGCTGAACTCGCTTCATTTCCTCGATGTAGAGTTGAACTACTTCCGACAAAGTCAACCCATCCATTCCTTCTTTCTCTACGAGAGGATTCTGTAGACCATAAAATGAGCAGTGATCCTTGAGTAACCTTGCTAGCTGCATGTAACAGAATACATTACCCATAAACGGATGAACACAGAAGAAAGGCCTTTTCTCTGACTCTTGTAATGGAACCAGAACCGATAACGATTTTTCCATACCATGATTGTCACGGATGAGACAAGCGATTCCTTCCACTGTCGGGTTCTCAATCAGTGCGGACACCTTAATCTCTTTTCCAAATTTCTCTCTGATCTTTGAAATCAATTTGATTACCAGGAGAGAGTGACCCCCTCTATCGAAGAAATCATCGTTTACATGGACATCTTCTATCTGTAGCACATCCTGCCAGATTCTAATCAGCTGATACTCGATTTCATCCCGTGGGATAATTGGTGTAGAAAAGGTACTTTCTTTTTGAATCGTTAAGCTGTTCAGTGCCTTTCGATCAATCTTCCCATTTGTTGTAAGCGGAATCGCGTCTACCTCAATAAAGTGTGCAGGAACCATA